>JAFAWC010000356.1 GCA_019242135.1 Mycobacteriaceae bacterium
CGGTGTTGCTGGTATTCAAATTGAAAGGCCCCGACTTCGACGTCAACGAGGCCCTCAAGCACGCCTACGACATGCCCGGTGCGATACAGGAGCCGTTCGACGGGATGCCGTCGGCAAAAATCGAAGCCACCTACTACGAGGCCAACAGCCAACAGGTCCATCGCTACAACCGGATCGTCATCGCGACTGCGAAGTCCAATCAGCGCTACCTGGTTCAGTTCTCGGTCTCCACCGCGGCCGATCAGGCCGGGGAAGCCGACCCCGATGTGCTGACCATCATCAAGGGTTTCACCATCGCGGTGCACTGAGCTTCGCCGCGCACCGGGGTCGTCGCCGGGGCCTGACCAGGTCGGCTGTCTTGAAACTGAACACTTCGGGTCGCGGGGCTGATAGGGCCTTAGGCCCGGTTCACGAATCTGAGGTAGAACGCCCCGAAGACCAGCACGGTCCCGACGTTGACCATCAGGCGCGGCCAGAAGTGGTGGCGAAATAGCAGGACATCGACACCCACGATGACCACGACCATCGTCAGTACGTAGGCCACGATTAGCGCGTGTTTGGCCATGCGCTATTTCTACTCCGATCAATCCCTGTCCACCGCCACTCCAGTTCATGTTTTAGCTTCGCGCCCGTCGAATCGGACCGTAGAACGTGCCTGAACGGCGTGCGAAACGAAGCCGATAGGGTGACGTTTCATGACCGAGTGGACCGCCGCCGACCTACCCGTCTTCGCCGGACGCACGGTGATCGTCACGGGTGCCAACAGCGGGCTGGGTCTGATCACCGCCCGCGAGTTGGCGCGCGTCGGTGCGCATGTCGTGCTCGCCGTGCGCAACACCGCCAAGGGCGACGACGCCGCGGCGAAAATCTCGGGTGACGTGGAAGTGCGCAAGCTCGACTTGCAGGATCTCGCGTCGGTGCGCGAATTCACCGACGGCGTTACCGGCGTCGACGTTTTGGTCAACAACGCCGGGATCATGGCGGTGCCCCACGCGGTGACGCGGGACGGCTTCGAGAGCCAGATCGGCACCAACCATCTCGGCCACTTCGCCCTGACCAACCTGCTGCTACCGAAAATCACCGATCGGGTGGTGACCGTCTCGTCGGCGTTTCACTACGTGGGCAGGATCAGCCTCGACGACTTGAACTGGAAGTCACGGCGTTACGGCCCATGGCGGGCCTACGCGCAGTCGAAGCTGGCGAACCTGCTGTTCACCAGCGAGCTGCAGCGCCGACTCGACCGGGTGGGTTCGCCGGTACGGGCGCTGGCCGCCCACCCCGGCTACTCGGCGACCAACCTGCAGGGGCATACCGGTGGCGGGATCTCCGGCGCCTTGATGAACATCGGCGAGCGGCTGGCCACCGACGCAAACTTTGGAGCGCGCCAGACGCTGTACGCCGTTGCGCAGGACGTGCCCGGCGACACCTATATCGGCCCGCGGTTCGGCTACGCCGGCCCGACCCGGCCGGTGGGGCGCAGCGCGCGGGCCCGTCACACCGACACGGCCACGGCGCTGTGGGAGCTGTCCGAGCAGCTCACCGGCACCAAATTTCCGCTCTGAGGGGCTGTTGAGCTAGCCTGACTCGACGTCACGGCGAGGGTGCTCCGCACCGTTATCGGCGAAGACCTGCGCTCATCTGCGCCCGGTGTGCCGCACTCGGACCGTGCCACGAACCGACGACCACCGCACAGGAGCGAAATTCATGGCCAAGTCCAGCACAAACAATCTGGTTGCTGAGCTGCGCACGCGCACCGGCAAGGGATCGTCGCGGCGGGCACGACGCGACGGCAAGGTTCCGGCCGTGCTGTACGGCCACGGCACCGATCCTCAGCACCTGTTGTTGTCGGCGCACGACTTCGCAGCCGTCTTGAGGAACTCCGGAACAAACGCGGTGCTCACCCTCGACGTCAACGGCAAGGTACAGCTGGCACTCACCAAGGCGCTGGACATTCACCCGATCCGGCGCAACATCCAGCACGCCGATCTGCTGGTCGTGCGTCGCGGCGAGAAGGTCACGGTCGACGTGAACGTCGTCGTCGAAGGCGACGCCACGCCGGGTGCGCTGGTGACCCAGGATGCCAGCACGATTCAGATCGAGGCCGAAGCGCTGTCGATTCCTGAGCAGCTGACGGTGTCGGTGGAAGGCGCCGAAGAGGGCACCCAGATCCTGGCGGGCCAGGTCGAGTTGCCCCGCGGCGTCACGCTGATCTCCGATCCCGACATGCTGGTGGTCAATGTCGTCACCGCGCCGACGGTCGAGGAGCCCGAAGCTGAAGCCGAGTTGGGCGAAGAGGCACCCGAGGGCGCGCAGGCCGAGGGTGGCGGGGAGGCGGCGGCTGCCGAAGAGTCCAACACCGAGTAGCCGGTGGCCGAGCACTCCCCCGTGCGGGGGCCCCAGCTTGTGGTCGGGCTGGGCAACCCGGGGCCGCTCTATGCCAAGACCCGGCACAACGTCGGGTTCATCGTGGCCGACCTGCTGGCGGCGCGGGCCGGGTCAGGCTTCAAGACGCACAAGAAGTCGGGGGCGGAAGTGGCGACCGGGCGGCTGGCCGGGCGACCGGTCATCGTCGGCAAGCCGCGCAGTTACATGAACGAGTCCGGCCGCCAGGTCGCCGCGCTGACGAAGTTCTACTCGGTGGCGCCCGCCGACCTCATCGTGGTGCACGACGAACTCGACATCGAGTTCGGCCGGATTCGGCTAAAGTTCGGCGGCGGTGTCGCCGGCCACAATGGATTGCGATCGGTGGCAACGGCTCTGGCCACCAATGACTTTCACAGGGTGCGCATCGGCATCGGCCGGCCGCCCGGTCGCAAGGAGCCAGCCGCATTCGTGCTGGAGAACTTTACGGCGACGGAGCGCCCGGAGGTGCCGGTGATCTGCGAGCAGGCCGCCGACGCCACCGAAATGCTGATCAAACTCGGCCTGGAAGCCGCCCAGAATCAGGTGCACGCCTGGTAGGTGCCGGTCAGCCGGAGCCGTGTGTCGACCTGGTCCCGCTGAGGGCGGCGAGGCCGTTTTGAGTCGTGGAGCCGCCCGGTGTGCCGGCAGCGCCTAAAGAGCTCAGCGCACCGGGGGTGTTGCTGGTACGAAGCGGGGAAGTGTTGGTCGCGCCGGGAGAGCCGGGGCTGCCGGCGGCACCCGGCGAGTAGGCGGGCGCGAGGCTGCCGGCGGGTCCGGCGGGCGCGAGTGCGCTGCCGGCGGGTCCGGCGGGCGCGAGTGCGCTGCCGACGGACGGGCCGGCGGAGAACGCCGTGCTCGCGGCGCCGACGTCGGCCAAGGTGCTGGCGGGAGCTTCAGAGGAGCGCCGGACGATCGACGTCGTCGAGGACGACACCACCCCGGCTGTCGAACTCGGCCCCATCGCGGTGGGCGCGCCGACGCCAGGAGTCGTTGCGAGGGCGGTTCCCGGCGTGGCCGAGAAGGTGGTTCCGGGGGTGGTCGCGGCGACGCCGGGAGACGTCTGGGCCCCGTGCCGGACGATCATCGTCGTCGACGACGCCACGATGCCGGCCGCCGGGGCCGGCACCGACGCCGGAGTGTACGGATCCCCGGGCGCGCCGGCACCATGGTGGGTTTTGGCCGCGGCGGTGCCGGCAGCCGCCAGGCCGATCCACACCGCCGCGCCCGCAATGGCGGCGGTGTTGAACGCAGTCCGCACTGCCGGTCTTGCGTGGTGAACGCGGTGCCGTGCCATGACCTGACCTTCCTGTCGGTGTAGCTACCTATCTTGTACCCGTGGAGGCGTCGGGACTACCCCTGGCATCAGTCAGCGGTACGCCGCGCGTATGCCCGCAGCGCCACCGGCGCGAAGGTTGCGGTCAGCACAATCGACCACACAATCGTCGCCAGCACCGGGTGATGCAGCGGCAATTGGGCCGACGGCGGTGCCGGTGGGCCGTTGCCCCACAGCTCGCGCATCGCCTGTGCCAGCGACGACACAGGGTTCCATTCGGCGATCACCCGCAGCCAGTGCGACATCGGCTCCGTCGGTGCGAACGTGTTGGCGAGGAAGGTGAAGGGGAACAACACGGTGAACATCACGCCGTTCACAGCCTCAACCGACCGCATGAGCGATCCAACGAGAATGCCGAACCAGATGACGCCGAACCCGAAGACCAGCACCAGCGCGAACGCCAGCGCCGCCTCGGCAACGCTGCCGCGGATGCGCCAACCGATGGCCAGGCCGGTCACCGCCATCACGACGATGCCGATCGAGGAGTGGATCAGACTGGCAACGCTGCGGCCGATCAGCACCGACGAGCGCGCGATGGGCAGCGACCGGAACCGGTCGATGATCCCCTTCTCGATGTCGTTCGTGATGCCCGCCGCGACGATGAACGCCGCGAACACGATGGTCTGCGCCTGAATCCCGGGCAGCAGGAACTCCCGATAGGACGCGCCACCGGTGTTCGTGATCGATGCGCCGAGGACGAACGCGAACAGCAGGACGAACATGATCGGCTGCGTGGTTACGTCGCTTAACATCTCTGGCATCCGCTTGGTGTGAATCAGGTTGCGCTTCACCATGATCCACGATTGCTGGGCGATATTCGTGGGTCGGGTATGCGGACGTCCCCGCTGTGCCCG
>JAFAWC010000529.1 GCA_019242135.1 Mycobacteriaceae bacterium
ATATCGGCGACGGCCCGGTGGAACCGAGCTCCGATCACCGCTGCGGGCACCCCGTCCCGCAGGTCGGCGACGACGGCTCGCAGCACCGGCGCGGGATCGATCAGCATCGTCGGCGCCGATCGGTCTGTGACGAAGTCGTATGCCCGCGAACCACAGTCGACGCCACGGGACAGGCCCTCCAGCTCGATGGCGGCCTGTGCCTCGTAGGCGACGACCTGGCGGACGCCGGCCAGCGACGACACCGCGTCGAACAGGCGGCCCATGCTCGACGTCGGCGCGCAGCCGAATCCGCTGTGCAGCTGACGGGTAAGCACCTCGCGTTCGTCGGGCGGGCACGCCGCCACCGGCGCCAGATCGGGGTGCCAGCCAATACCCGCCGCCCACAGATGGGCCAGCGCCATCCGATAGGGGCGCAGCACGCTGATGTCCCCGCCCGCGAGCGGGACGTATTTCAGCTGCGCGAGCCGCTGGTAGCCCTTGTAGTTCGCGAGCATCACCTCGCCGCCCCACACCGCGGCGTCCGGCCCGTATCCTGTTCCGTCGAACGCGAACCCGAGCACCTGCTCGGAGCCGTCGTAACCATGTTCGGCCATCACGGCCGCGATGTGGGCGTGATGGTGTTGAACGGTGCGAACCGGGCGCCCGCCGGCGTTGCGATGCGCCCAATGGGTCGACCGGTACATGGGATGCGCGTCGGCCACCAGCACCTCCGGGTCGACCCCGGTCAACGCCCGCAGGTGGTGTTGCGCAGAGTCGAAGGCGGCCAGCGTGGCCAGGTCATCCATGTCACCGATGTGCTGGCTGAGCCACGCGTAGCGGCCGTCAGCGACGGCCATCGTGTTCTTCAGGTCCGCGCCGACAGCCAGTGTCGGCGGCAGGCGCACCGGCAGCGCGACCGGAAGAGGTGCGTAACCGCGGGAGCGGCGGATGGGGACCTCGGTGCCGTCGACGACGCGGATCACGGAGTCGTCGCACGGCACGAGAATCGCCCGGTCATGCATCAACCAGCCGTCCGCGAGCTCGGCCAGGCGTCTGCGCGCGTCGTCGTCGTCATAACAGATCGGTTCTCCGCCAAGGTTTCCCGATGTCATCACCAGCACGTCGGGGCCCGGCTCGTCGCCGGGCAGGCCGAACAGCAGCGCATGTAGCGGTGTGTAGGCGACCATGATTCCCAGATCGGGGTTGTGCGGTGCCACCGACTCGGCCACACCGGAGTCGGGGCGGCGGACGAGCAGGATGATGGGCCGCTGCGGCCCGACGAGCACCCGCTGCGAGTGCTCGTCGACGTCGGCGATGCGCCGGGCCGCGGCCAGGTCCGGCACCATCACCGCAAACGGCTTGTCGCCGCGCCGCTTCCGGCGGCGCAACTCGGTTACGGCGGCGCCATTACGGGCGTCGCAGGCCAGGTGATAGCCGCCGACGCCCTTGACGGCGAGCACTTTGCCGTCGCGAAGAAGCGCGCGGGCAGCCGACAAGGCGTCCTCCCGGTACACGAGCTCGCCGCCGGTGGTCAGATAGCGCAACTGCGGTCCGCACCGCGGGCAGCACACCGGCTGCGCGTGGAAGCGGCGATCGACGGGATCAGCGTATTCACCGGCACACTCAGCGCACATCTGGAAGGCCGACATCGTGGTGGTCGCGCGGTCATACGGCAGTGATCCGATGATCGTGAAGCGCGGTCCGCAGTTGGTGCAGTTGACGAATGGGTGACGGTAGCGGCGATCGGTGGGATCGCGAAGCTCGGCCGCACAGTCCTCGCACATCGCGACGTCGGGGGAGGCGAGCGTGCGGCCCGCGTTCGAGCGGGAGGTGTCGACGATCTCGAAGCCGGTGCCGCCGAGGAGCGGGATTGGCTGTGTGTCAATGGTTTCGATGAGGGCAAGCGGGGGCGGGTTGTCGCGCACGCGGTTCAAGAAGTCGTCGATGTCGGCGGTGTCGCCCTCGACCTCGATGATCGCACCCGAGCTGTCGTTGCGGACACAGCCGGACAGCCCGAGCGCCGCTGCGGTCGTGTACACGAAGGGCCGGAAACCTACTCCCTGCACGACGCCGCGCACGCAGACGCGTAACCTCCGGCGGTCGGTCACGGCTCCTCCCGTGCGTCGGTTGGCTCCTCGCGTGCGCCGGAGCCCATCAGCTCGAGGCCCGCCAGCGCCGCGTCAGCGCCGGCGCGGTCGGTCTTTTCCACGACGAAACCCATGTGGATGATCACCCAGTCGCCCGGGCCGAACGTCTCCTCGGGCAGCATGCCGATGTTGACTTTCCGATGTTCTCCGGCGACGTCGACCAGCGCGAGCTGCCCGCCATAGCCTTCCAACATCTGGACGACCTGTCCCGGGATCCCCAAGCACATCGGTCAGCACCCCCGTGTCGCGGCGCGGGCGGAGAGCATCGAGACCGCCTCGGCGACCGCGTCCACCGCACCGTCGACGGCGGTGTCTACCGCGGGTGACAGCCCGATGCCTTCCTCGACGTTGCCGGCCTCACATCCCACCACCACCGTGTACGGTGGCGTGCCGCCCAGTGCGGCCAGGCTCGCGAACACCGCGGAGGGATCCATGGAGTGGGCGTCCAACGCCGGTGTGGCCGCCATTGATTCGTGATCGGCCTCGAACACGTGCACCGTGCCCGGGGCCCCACGACTGGGTATCGCATCGACCAGTACCAGCGCGTCCCAGCCGTCGAGCAGATCGTAGGCCAGGTGCATACCGCGAATGCCGTAGTCCACGACATGTGCGCCGGAGTCGGCGAGGCGCTCACCGGCGCGCCTCACCACCTCGGAGCCGAAGCCGTCGTCGCCGAGGAAGATATTACCTATTCCAGCTACCAGAATCCGGGACGTGATGTCACCTCTGTCCTCACATGCGGCGAATCTTCATGTAGCGCCGGGCATCCGGAATGGAAGTCACGCCGAGGACAACGCCGGCCAGGACGACCGCGCCGACGACACCGACGGCCACCCATCCCACTACGTCCATTTCGAACTCCTTTCGGTGAGCGGTTCAACTTCATCGGGAGCAAAGTACAGATACCGGCCGTACCAGTCATGCAGCTCGGCGGCCGGGTCGTCGTCGACGACGACGGCGACGTGCTGGTTGCCGTCGACATCCTCGTGGACCGAGGTGACCCGTGCTGTTCTGCCGCTGAAAAAGATGTCCTGGGCATCAGCGCGACGCGACGGGTGCAGCCGCACATGGCTGCCGCGGCTCACCCGAACCCCGTTGACCAACACGGCGTCGATCCCGGGCTGCACAGCATTGTCTGCCAGCGGGTCCCACCAGTCGACGCCGTCGGGAATCTCGGGGATCAGGGCCGGCCGGTCGGACAACGCATGCGGGTTCCGCAGGACGCCATGCAGGTTCAGCATCGCCTCGGGCGACATCGAATCGCAGCGGTCGATGATCTGCGCGGCAAGCGGATCCGTCGCCCGCGCCTGCGCCTTCTCCTCGTCGGTCATCGTCATCACGCGCAGCGTCAGGATTTCGTCGATCTC
>JAFAWC010000537.1 GCA_019242135.1 Mycobacteriaceae bacterium
TAACAGTAGGAGTGATCGCATCCCTTTCTCATTTATGGGACTTTCGTAAAACCAGCTTGGCCACTAGCTTTTCGGCGAAGAGGCGATGTGTGGTGTTCTGCGACGCGGCCAGCAGCCATCCGTCGTCGGTGCGCACAGCGATGGTGGTGTTCACTCGGGTGTTGCGTCGATTCCGCCGGCGCGCCCCCTTGGTCACGTCGGCATTTGCCTGTATCAGCGCCACGTCGGACGTCAGAAACCGCAGTTGGGTGATCTCTGTATTTAGGCGCGAACCCTTCAGGAGCTTCTTGAACAGCGGGGCGTACGACGCTGCGATCGCTTCGCGGCCCTTGTAGTGGCTTCCCAGGAACGTGATGTAGTCCGCGTCGAGGGTGAACACTCTGGCGTAGGCCTCGGGATCGCCTGCGTGCCAGCCCATAACCTGGCGATCAAGCAATTCGCGGATGGCATCCTCGTCGACGCGCGGGTCGCTCGGAATGGATCCGGACAGGTCGTCGGCCATGATGCTGCCCCTCTCATTCGTGGTTTGTCATGAGCGCAAGCCCATCAGCTAGGGGAAAGGTTGCCATGTAGGGCACTGCGCGCAGATGCGCGGATGCCTCGGACAGCTGGGGGGAGATTCTGGGAATCAAGGGGGATGACACGGGGATCGGTCAACCAATAGCGCTTGCCCCGATGCACTACCCCGGCGGACCCGGCGGCTTGGAGGTTGCGCACCCAATCCGACTCCGTGCCGTAGTTCAGGACTACCGAAAGTTCGCCGCCCGCAATGAACGCCATGATGGGCGTCTTGTACTTGCTGCCAGACTTGCGGCCGTCGTGTTCGATGATGGCCATGTACGGCAGGCGAGAAGCCAAGCCCATAGCAGCTCGATTGGTCACACGCTTGTTGAACTGCGCGATGACCCGCATTACCCGGGGACCTAAGAATGACGCGATGCCCGCTGCGCGCGCGGCAATCGAATTTGCAAGGTTGTTTGACATGTTCCTCCCGGAGCTCAAGTAACGAGATATGTTCCGTGGCCTCGATCACCACATTGTCATTGAATCTCAGCACCTCGTTGACCAGCGCGTTGTGCTGGTTGCGGTATGTGATGACGATAGTGTCGATTCCCTTGTACACGGCTTCGACGACGAACCGGAGGTCGGGCACGCGCTGAAGTCAGCATGACTGCCGAGCGGAGTGGCTCCGACACCCTCGACGGGGCCTCGACCAGGCAACGGATCCTGATGGCCACCGCACACCGGACCGCGCCATGCTCACCGACCGGGCCGATACCCGCTCGGTCGCTGCTTGACAGAGGAGCTAATGACAGTCCCGCGGGCGACCTCACCGAGCGCTGGGACGTGGGGTCAGCGCTGCCCGACGAAGAGGTTGCGGCTTCCAAAGTCTGTGACATTGGCTGTGCCAGACAACCAGGTGATCTTGTTGCTGCCTCCGGCGGCATGGATGGTCTCGACGCTCTCTACGGTGACGTCGTTATCCGAGCCGGACACAGTGACGCTGGCACAGTTCCCGTGCGCGTGAATCACGTTGCCGCTGGAGTAGTCCGACAGCGTCAGGTCACTGTTGTTGCATTGTTTGTCCAGGACCGTGATCCGTTCGCCGGAGACCGTGACGGCGTCGGAACTGTCGACGGTGACATTCATGTCGTTGCCGGGCACTGTGAGGCTGACGCAGTGGCCAGTGATCACATATGTGGCGCTGGAGCCTTTCAACGTCAGGTCGCCGTCATTGCATGCGATCGTTTCGGTGGTGCTGCTGTTCTGGGTGACCGTCAGCGTGCCGCGTGTGGGCACTGCCGTCGGGACGGTGCTCGTCACCGAGTTCGTCGTGGGACGGTTAGCTTGCTTCGACGGGCTCATTGCGTGGACCAACGCGACTGCCGCGGCCAGCGCGAGCACGCCGATCACGACGACCAGCCAGAAGGCTGGGCGTGACCACGCACTGCGAGCTCGTGCTGACGCCTTGTTCTGCAGATCGGAAACCAAGGACTGCAGCTCGCCGAGAGTTTTGGCGTTGGCTGCGGCGCTCACCCGCTCGCGGTGCTCCTCCATCGAGAGCTCGCCGTCGCTCAGCGCGGTGTCGAGCAGTTGATACATGTCGTCGCGATCCCCATTCGTCGCCCGAGCCGTAGGCAGCCGGTGTTGCAAATCCGACCCCAGCCATTGCAGCTCGGCGATGGTTTTGGCGTTGGTTGCGGTGCTCACCCGCTGGTCGTGTTCATCCATCGACAGCTGGCCGTTGCTCAGCGCGGCGTCGAGCAGCTGGCAGGTGTCGGTGCGGTCCTTGTCTGTCGCCCGGGCCGCCGGGCTCCCGCTCTGCAGATCTGACACGAGCGACTGCAGTTCGGCGAGGGTTTTTGCATCGGTTGCGATGCTCACCCTCTGGCGGTGCTCCCCCTCCGAGAGCTGGCCGTTGCTGAGCGCTGAGTCCAGCACACCGCAGACGTTGTTGCGGTCGCTATCGCTAGCCCTCGTGTTTGGGGCGACCACATAGAGATCTTAGACGCGGCGACTTCGCAATCGAGCACGATGCATGACAGTTGACACATGGGAGCCCAATCACGCGGATGACGCCTTAGACCCCGCTGAGGCTTGGTGAGCACCTGACCCGACGGGGGCGCATGAGTTCAGACGGCGCCGTAAAACGGCCCAAACACTTTGCGACAGGACTTGATACGACATGAGCGCAACCTTCTTGCGGCGACGCGAGGAGAGGGGCCGACGAGCCGTATGTGCCGCGCCCGGCGGGGGCCGTGCTGTGAGCACGGGCACCGGGAAAAACCGGCGCATCCTGGCGCCGGTCGCGGTGCTATTAGGCAGCCGGGTGATCGTGTCGGCGCGAGACGACTCGATGCAGTATGCGATCCAACAGCGTTGGCCACCAAGGTTATAACCGCTTGCTGACCACGATCATTATTTTGCAGGTGTTTGCTGATAGGGCGCTTCTTGAATGCATTATGCAGGCATCGATGCTATTATACCTGCATGGTTGCGGTAACTATCAGAGATGTCCCTAACGAGGTGCGCGACGAGCTGGCGGCGCGGGCGGCGCGGGCCGGAAAGTCGTTGCAGGAATACCTTCGTGGGGTACTGGTGGATGCGGCCGATAAGCCCACCGTTGACGACGTGCTCGCACGCGCCCGGGCTCGCGTGCGTACGACCGGTGTGCAAATCAGCACGTCTGCGACGCTGGCCGCCAAGGACGCGGATCGGCGATGACGGCCCGTCTGGTGTGTGATGCCTCCGCTGTGGTGGGCGTCCTGCTCGATTCGGGAGACGACGGCACCTGGGTAGCTCGGAAACTCAGCAGGGCAGAGTTGTTCGCGCCGGCGCTGATGCCGTTCGAGTGCTCAAACATCATCCGTCGCCACGAACTTCGCGGCCTGGTGGGCACCGACCAGGCCGCGCAAGCGCACCAGGATCTGTTGGAGCTCCCGGTGGAGCTGTGGCCGTATGAAGCGCTGGGCGCGCGAATTTGGCAACTGCGGCCTAACCTCAGCAGCTACGACGCGGCCTACATCGCGCTCGCCGAAGCGATTGATACTCCACTCATCACGCTGGACCGACGTATTCGGCGGGCCCCGGGCATCGAGTGCGCGATCGATACGCCTCCCTAAACCAACCGCGGCAAGCTCATCGGCCGGCATCTTGGGGACGCCGAATCCAAGGCCTGCGAGCTGCTGGGCAGGCGCTGGGCGCCACGGTGCTGCTCGACGAGTTCGGTGATTTGATCCAGGAGGGCTATTCCGGTGGGGACGCCTACGGGCTGGCGCACGACCTCAGTGGAAGCGGGAGCAATCGGAATGGGCGACGAGCCGACCGCCGGGGCGATCGAGGTGCTGACTCTCGAAGGAAGAAGTTCGACGTGGACGACCAAACAGCCAGTGGGGCAAGCACTCCCGAGGTAGCTCCAATCGTCGTATGTCGACCCGATGGACGGAAGGGTTCTCACCGAGACGCTGGACTACGACGGTGGTCGGCGCGTCACCGTCTACGTTCCGCCGCATCCGCCCGATGCGGTCGTGTTTGCTGGCGACGGCCAGGGGATCTCACAATGGGGTGGCTTGCTCGAGGCAGCCGACGGGCCGTCCACGATGATCGTCGGCGTACACGGGCTGGCCGATGTCACGCTGCGGCTGCACGAGTACTCG
>JAFAWC010000335.1 GCA_019242135.1 Mycobacteriaceae bacterium
GTGCGCGCCAACGCCGACGTCGTCGTCGTCGCGTTCCGGGACTCGGTTGCCGCGCTGGCGCCGCGACCCGCGGTCAAGGCCGGCGCATGCAGCGTGCTACACATCTGGGCCAACGTCGGAGGCGTCGGCGCGGACTTCGTCGGCATCCCCGGTGCGGCCGGCAAGCTGGCGATCGAGTACAAGCCGCAGGTCGCGGGGATATTCACCGAGCTGAAGGTGCCCGCGCAACCAGGCCTGAGTGCCCGGGTGGACGTCGACACCCGCTTCATCACCTCGCCGGCGGGGATGAAGACCGCGGTGATGGTGCTCGGCGTCATCTGTGTGGTCGCCGCGATCATCGCGCTGGCGGTGCTCGACCGGTACTCGGGCCACCGATTGCGTGGCGGCCGACGGCGGGCCAACGCGGCGATCTGGCTGGCGGATATCGCGGTGATCGGGACGCTGGTGTTGTGGCACCTCATCGGCGCCATCTCCTCCGATGACGGCTACAACCTGGTGATCGCGCGGGTGTCCCACACCGCGGGGTACATCGCCAATTACTACCGATACTTCGGCACCACCGAGGCGCCGTTCGACTGGTACCAGGCCGTGCTCGGCCAGCTGGCGTCGGTGAGCACCGCCGGTGTCTGGATGCGGCTGCCTGCCACGCTCGCCGGCATCGGCTGCTGGCTGATCCTGTCGCGGTGCGGGCTGGCGCGGCTCGGGCCGAGGCTGGCCGGCAACCGGGTGGCGGTGTGGACCGCGGGCGCGGTGTTTGTGGCGGCGTGGCTGCCGTTCGACAACGGGTTGCGGCCGGAGCCGATCATCGCCTTCGGCACGATGCTGACCTGGATACTCGTCGAAAACGCGCTGGCGAGCCGCCGGCTGGTGCCGGCGGCCGTGGCGATCATCGTCGCGACGTTCGCCGCCACCGTCGCGCCCCAGGGTCTGGTCGCGCTGGCGCCGCTGCTCGTCGGCGCGCGGGGCATCGCGCGGATCATTGCACGCCGCCGTGCCGTCGACGGGACGCTGGCGCCGGTGGCCGCGCTGTTCGCTGCCCTGACGCTGATCCTGGTCGTCGTGTTCCGGAACGAGACCCTGGCGACCGTGGCTGAGTCGGCCCGTATCAAATACTCCGTCGGCCCGACAATCGCGTGGTACCAAGACTTCCTTCGGTATTACTTTCTGACCGTCGAAGACAGCGTCGACTCCTCGTTGACGCGGCGGTTCGCGGTGCTGGTGCTGCTGCTGTGCCTGTTCGGGATGCTTGCGGTGCTTCTGCGCCGCGGCGGTGTACCCGGAATGGCGAACGGGCCGGTGTGGCGGCTGATCGGGTCGACGGCGATCGGGCTGCTGCTGCTGACATTCACTCCGACGAAGTGGGCGGTGCAGTTCGGTGCCTTCGCCGGATTGGCCGGCGCGCTGGGCGCAGTGACCGCGTTCGCGTTCTCGCTGGTCGGGCTGCAGAGCCGGCGCAACCTGGCTCTGTACGTCACAGCGCTGCTGTTCGTGCTGGCGTGGGCGACCTCGGGCATCAACGGCTGGTTCTACATCGGCAACTACGGCGTTCCCTGGTTCGACAAGCAACCGGTGATCGCGAGCCATCCGGTCACGACGATGTTTCTCGTGCTGGCGATCGCCACCGGGCTGCTGGCCGGGTGGCTGCATTTCCGGATGGACTACGCCGGGCACACCAAGGTCACCGACAACCGCCGCAACCGGATCCTGGCCTCGACGCCGCTGCTGGTGGTGACGCTCATCATGGTGGTGCTCGAGGTCGGGTCGATGGCCAAGGCCGCGGCCCAGCGCTATCCCGTGTTCACCACCGCGGCGGCCAACATCGACGCGGTGGCGTCGGGGTTGTCGACGGGAAGCTGCGCGATGGCCGACGACGTGCTCGTGGAAGCCGACACCAATGCCGGCATGCTGCAGCCGGTTGCAGGCCAGCAATTCGGTCCGGACGGCCCATTGGGCGGGATCGACCCGGTGGGGTTCACCCCGAACGGGGTCAGCGACACGCTCGAACCGCCCCATCCGATCACCGCGAACCCGGGCACCGTGAACTCGGACGGCTCGCCGAACAAACCGAACGCCGGGAACGTGTATGCGGCCGGCACCGGCGGCGGCTACGGTCCGGTCGGGGTGAACGGCTCGCGGGTGTTCCTTCCGTTCGGGCTCGATCCGGCCCGCACACCGGTGATGGGCAGTTACGGCGACAACACCGTGGCCGCCAAGGCCACCTCGGCGTGGTACCAGCTGCCACCGCGCACGCCGGACCGGCCGTTGGTGGTGGTGGCTGCCGCGGGGGCGATCTTCTACTTCGACGATGTCAGCAACTTCCACTACGGGCAGTCACTGAAGCTGCAGTGGGGCGTGCACCGGCCCGACGGCAGCTACCAGCCACTGGGTGAAGTCATGCCGATCGACACCTTTGCGCAGAACGCATGGCGCAATCTCCGTTTCCCGTTGGCCTGGGCGCCCCCGGAGGCCAACGTCGCGCGCATCGTGGCCTCCGACCCGAACCTGAGCTCCGACCAGTGGTTCGGCTTCACCCCACCGCGGGTGCCGACACTGCAGACGGCACAGCAGTTCCTGGGGTCGCAGACACCGGTGCTGATGGACATCGCCACCGCCGCGAACTTCCCCTGCCAGCGCCCATTCTCCGAGCACCTGGGGGTGGCCGAGCTTCCGGAGTACCGCATCCTGCCCAACGTCAAGCAGGTGTTCGTGTCGTCGAACCAGTGGCAGGCGGCCCGGGCCGGCGGCCCGTTCCTGTTCATCCAGGCGCTGCTGACCACCTCCACCGTCCCGACGTATCTACGCAACGACTGGTACCGGGACTGGGGCTCCATCGAGCGATACGACCGCGTGGTGCCCGCCGACCAGGCTCCCGCCGCGGTCGTGGACCAGGGCAGCATCACCGTGCGCGGGTGGACCCGCACCGGACCGATCAGGGCGTTGCCGTGACCGCGATCTTCGCCGACGCTGAACGCGATCAGGCCCGTGCGGACAAGGTCCGCCGCGACGCCACCGTGGCGCGGTGGGTCGCAACCATCGCGGGTCTGATCGGCTTCGTGCTGTCGGTGGCCACCCCGCTGCTTCCGGTGGTGCAGACCACCGCGACGCTGAACTGGCCGCAGAACGGGACGCTGTCCAACGTCACGGCGCCGCTGATCTCGCTGACCCCCGTGTCGATGACGGCGACTGTGCCGTGCGATTTGATCCGCACGATGCCGCCGGCAGGCGGTCTGGTGCTGGAGACCGCCCCGAAAGAGGGTAAGGAGGCGGCACTCAACGCGTTGCTGGTCAACGTGACAACCAGCCGCGTGGACATCACCGACCGCAATGTGGTGGTGGCCAGCGTGCCGCGCGAGCAGGTGACGTCGCCGGCATGCCAGCGCATCGAGGTCACATCGTCGGAGGCCGGGACCTTCGCGACGTTCGTCGGGCTCACCGACGCCGGTGGCAAACCGCTGCGCAGTGGCTTCGCTGATCCCAACCTGCGCCCGGTGATCGTCGGCGTGTTCACCGAGCTGACCGGTCCGGCGCCGCCCGGCTTAAAGCTGTCGGCGGTGATCGACACCCGGTTCTCCACCACGCCAACGGCGTTAAAGCTCACCGCGATGGTGGTCGCGATCGTGGCGACCGTGGTGGCGCTGCTCGCGCTGTGGCGCCTGGACCGCGTGGACGGGCGCCGGATGCACCGCCTCATCCCGGCGCGGTGGCGGACGTTTACGGCCACCGACGTCGTGGTGGTCGTCGGCTTCCTGTTGTGGCACATCATCGGCGCGAACTCGTCCGACGACGGCTACATCCTGCAGATGGCCCGGGTGGCGGGGCGGGCGGGGTACATGTCGAACTACTTCCGCTGGTTCGGCAGTCCCGAGGACCCGTTCGGCTGGTACTACAACGTCCTCGCGTTGATGACGCACGTCAGCGACGCCAGCATCTGGATGCGGTTGCCCGACCTGGTCTGTGCGCTGGTCTGCTGGTTGTTGCTGTCCCGTGAGGTGCTGCCCCGGCTCGGCCCCGCGGTGGCGTCCAGCAAGGCCGCGGTGTGGGCCGCCGGTCTGGTGCTGATGGCCGCGTGGATGCCATTCAACAATGGGCTGCGCCCCGAGGGACAGATCGCCACCGGGGCGCTGATCACCTATGTTCTGATCGAGCGGGCCATCATCTCCGGTCGGCTGACGCCGGCGGCGCTGGCCATCGTCACCGCGGCCTTCACACTGGGCATCCAGCCGACCGGGTTGATCGCCGTGGCCGCACTGCTCGCCGGCGGCCGTCCGCTGCTGCGCATTCTCGTGCGCCGGCACCGGGTGTTCGGCACCTGGCCGCTGGTGGCACCGCTGCTGGCCGCGGGCACCGTGGTGCTCACCGTGGTGTTCGCCGACCAGACGCTTGCAACGGTGCTGGAAGCCACCAGGATTCGCACCGCAATCGGGCCGAGCCAGGCCTGGTACACGGAGAATCTGCGGTACTACTACCTGATACTGCCCACGGTGGACGGATCGCTCTCGCGGCGGTTCGGTTTCTTGATCACCGCGCTGTCGTTGTTCGTGTCGATGTTCATCATGTTGCGGCGCAAGCGAATTGCCGGGGTGGCACGCGGACCGGCATGGCGGCTGATGGGCGTGATCTTCGGCACCGTGTTCTTTTTGATGTTCACGCCGACCAAATGGGTGCACCACTTCGGACTGTTCGCCGCCGTCGGCGCGGCGATGGCGGCGCTGGCGACGGTGCTGGTGTCGCCGTCGGTGCTGCGGTGGTCGCGCAACCGGATGGCGGTACTGGCCGCGGTGTTCTTCGTGCTGGCGCTGTGCTTCGCGACGACCAACGGCTGGTGGTACGTGTCGAGCTACGGCGTACCGTTCAACAACGCGATGCCCAAAATCGGCGGAATAACAGTGAGCACAGTATTTTTCGCGTTGTTCGCCGTGTCCGCGGCATACGCGGCGTGGCTGCATTTCGTGTCGCGCAGCCACGGTGAAGGCCGCTTCGCGCGGGCTCTGACCGCCGCACCCATTCCGGTCGCGGCGGGTTTCATGACGCTCGTGTTCGTCGGGTCGATGTTGGCCGGGGTGGTGCGCCAGTATCCGACGTACTCCAATGCCGCGGCGAACCTGCGCGCGTTCGCCGGCGGCTGCGGGCTGGCCGACAACGTCCTGGTGGAGCCCGATCCGAACAACGGCTTCTTGCGGCCGATGCCCGGCAACTACGGGCCGTTGGGTCCGCTGGGCGGTGTGAACCCCGTCGGATTCACGCCGAACGGGGTGCCGGAACACATTGTCGCCGAGTCGATTCGATTGAACCTGCCGCAATCGGGCACCGACTACGACTGGGATGCGCCGACGAAGCTGCCAGTGCCGGGTGTGAACGGCTCGACGGTGCCGCTGCCCTATCGGCTGGACCTCGCGCGGGTGCCGCTGGCCGGCACCTACACCGAGGGCCCGCGACAGCAAAGCAGGCTGACCTCGGCGTGGTATGAGTTGCCGGCACCGGATGCCGGGCACCCCCTGGTGGTCATCACCGCGGCGGGCACGATCAGCGGAAACAGCGTGTTCAACGGCCACACCCAGGGCCAGACGGTGGAACTGGAGCTGGGCCGGCGCGGATCTGACGGCGCACTGCTACCCGCAGGCCGACTCGTGCCCTATGACCTCGGCCCGATACCGTCCTGGCGCAACCTGCGCTTCGCCCGGGCCGACATCCCGCGCGACGTGGTGGCGGTGCGGGTGGTCGCCGAGAACCTGTCGCTCACCCAGGGCGACTGGATCGCGGTGACACCGCCGCGGGCGCCCGAGCTGCGCTCAGTCCAAGAATATGTCGGCTCGTCGCAGCCAGTGCTGATGGACTGGGCGGTCGGTTTGGCGTTCCCCTGCCAGCAGCCGATGTATCACAACCTCGGGGTCACCCAGGTCCCGGCCTTCCGGATCACTCCGGACTACAGCGCCAAGAAGCTGGACACCGACACCTGGGAGGACGGCCAAAACGGCGGCCTGCTCGGCATCACCGACGTGTTGTTGCGCGCGCACGTGATGGCCACCTACCTGTCGCACGACTGGGGCAGAGACTGGGGGTCGCTGCGCAAGTTCGACACGATCGTCGGCGCCACACCTGCGACGCTGGAACTCGGTACCGCCACCCGCAGCGGGCTGTGGAAGCCGGGGAAGATCCGCATCAAGCCCTAGTTGGCAGTAGGTTGAATCGGCGGCCCGGCCCGTTCGACCCGGCCGGTTCGGCCGCTCGGCGGCGAGGAGGGCAGGTGGCCAGGCAGCGACTCACCCCGGACCAACGAAACTCGTTTATCGCCGCGCAATTGGGCTGGACGATGGACGCGTTCGACTACTTCATCGTCGTGCTGGTCTACGCCGACATCGCGCGAGACTTCCACACCAGCACGACGCGGGTCGCGTTCATCACGACGGCCACGCTGATGATGCGCCCGGTCGGCGCGCTGGTATTCGGGTTGTGGGCAGACCGCGTCGGCCGGCGAGTTCCGTTGATGGTCGACGTCACGTTCTACTCAATCGTCGGGTTCCTCTGCGCGTTCGCGCCGAACTTGACCGTGCTGCTCATCCTGCGCCTGCTGTACGGCATCGGCATGGGCGGGGAGTGGGGCCTGGGCGCCGCGCTCGCGATGGAAAAGATTCCGCCCGAGCGGCGGGGTTTCTTCTCCGGCCTGTTGCAGGAGGGCTATTCGTTCGGATATCTGCTCGCAGCACTGGTCAGCCTCGTGGTGCTGGACTGGTCCGGGCTGTCCTGGCGCTGGCTGTTCGGCTTGAGCATTGTGCCTGCGTTCATCTCGCTCATCATTCGGTCGAGGGTGCGCGAGTCCGAGGTGTGGAAAGCCTCGCAGGAGCAGATGCGTTTGACCCGCACCCGGTTACGCGACGTCATCATCGACCCGAAGATCATCCGCCGGTTCGTTTACCTGGTGCTGTTGATGACCGCGTTCAACTGGATGAGCCACGGCACGCAAGACGTCTACCCGACTTTTTTGTCGGCCACGCACCACGGCGGCGCCGGCCTGTCCACCGTGACCGCGCGGTGGATCGTGGTGATCTACAACGTCGGCGCGATCACCGGCGGCCTTGTGTTCGGCGCGCTGTCGACACGGTTCGGGCGCCGGTACACGATCGTGTTCTGCGCGCTGATGGGACTGCCGATCGTCCCGCTGTTCGCGTATTCGCGCACCGCCGCAATGCTATGTCTCGGTGCGTTTTTGATGCAGCTGATGGTGCAGGGCGCCTGGGGGGTGATCCCTGCACATCTGACCGAGATGTCACCAGATGCGATTCGGGGGTTCTATCCCGGCGTCACCTACCAGCTGGGCAACCTATTGGCGGCCTTCAATCTGCCGATCCAAGAGCGGCTCGCGCAGTCCCACGGTTATCCGTTCGCGTTGGCCGCCACGGTAATACCGGTGCTGCTCACCGTCGCGGTGCTGTCGCTGATCGGCAAGGACGCCACCGGGATCCGGTTCGGTAGCGAGCAGAGCGCGCAGCATCTGGCCTGAGGTGGGTTATAGGACCCGGACGGTCACAGGGATGCCGTTGAGGGCGCCGTTTCCCGATGGTTCATCGATGAATGTCGGCGGAGACAGCGAGTTGGTGTTGACTCCGGGTGAGCCGTTGGCAACCGACATTCGGGTATCCGGTTTGCCGTGGCCCCACCCGTCAGCGACGCGCCTTTAGGGCAGATGTGGCCGCGGCTCCAAGTATCGTCCTTATTGCCGCGGATGCCGTGGACACGGCCGGTTTGGACGTCAATCTCCAAGCCGCACATGGCTTCACAGAGCGGGCAGGTGTACAGATGACGGCCGTCTTCTCCCACCGCGGCGAGCTCGATGGTCACCCGCTCACAGTACGCCTCAATCGCTACGGTCCGTAGCGGAAGGGTATGCAGTCACGCGTCAGGGGCAGCGGCTGCAGCGAGCAGCGATTCCGTCGTCTTTTCGCGATCGTCGCCCATCCCGACGAGTACATCGACGGTAAGGGGGCCGAGAATTTGCGTCAGCCCGTGGTCCGCGTGCCCGAAAAAGCCGGCCATCTCTAGCATCACCGCTCCGTGGACGAGGCTCCACAGCCGGCCCGCGATCGCGGCCTCGCCGTCGTCGCGCATCCTGCCCGCCGCGATCATCCGTCGCACGACGGTGAGCAGGGCGTCGAACGACAGCGAATTCGCGGCGTGATTGGACACGCTGCCGGTGACGGTGAGATCGGCCCGGTGCCGGGTGATCGCCTCCGGCGACGAGATGCCGAAAATCAGCTGGTATCGCTGCGGGTTGTCGAGCGCGAAGCGCCGATACGCCACCCCCATGGCGAAGAAGTCGGCCACCGGGTCGTCGCTGTGCGGTACCTCGGTCAGCGCTTTTGCAAAGCGGGTGAACGCCTCCGCGGCGATCGCGTCGATCAGCCCGGTCATCCCACCGAAATGCGTGTACACCGCCATCGTGGAGGCGCCGATCTCGGCGGCCACCCGGCGCGCCTGCAGCGCGTCGGCGCCGTCGCGCTCGAGCAGCCGGATGCCGGCCTCGATCAATGCTTGCCTGCTCACCCTTGCCATCCTGCCATAACAGTGTTATACAGAGTAGTCATAACGCTGTTATGGTCTGCTATGGGAGGTCCCGACATGACGAACCGCTATCTCGAGGGTGCATTCGCACCGTTGCAGGAGGAGTACACCCTCACCGATCTGGAGGTCGCCGGGACGATCCCTGACTACCTCGACGGGCGGTATCTGCGAAACGGACCCAACCCGATCGGTGAGATCGACCCGGAGCTGTACCACTGGTTCATCGGCGACGGCATGGTGCACGGCATCCGCATCCGCGACGGCAAGGCGGAGTGGTACCGCAATCGGTGGGTGCGCGGGCCGTACGCGGCCACAGCACTCGGCGAGACACCTCCGGCCGGCGAATTCGGTGTGTCGGGAATCGGCGCCAACACCAATGTCGTCGGGCACGCGGGCAAGACGCTCGCGCTTGTCGAGGCAGGCGTCGCGAACTACGAACTCACTGACGAGCTGGACACCGTTGGTGTCTGCGACTTCGATGGCACGCTGACAGGCGGGTACAGCGCCCATCCGAAGCGGGACCCAGAAACCGGTGAGCTGCATGCCGTTTCGTTCAGCATGTTTCGAGGCAACACGGTGCAGTACTCGGTGATCGGCGTGGACGGCCGGGCACGACGCACAGTGGATATCGAAGTGACCGGCGCCACGATGATGCACGACTTCTCGCTGACCGAGCGTCATGTCGTGTTCTACGATCTGCCCGTCACATTCGACACCGCGCAAGCCGTGGAGATGACGGTCCCCCGAGGGCTTCGCCTGCCGGCCCGGCTCATGCTGTCGGCCGTGATCGGGCGGATCCCCATACCCGACCCGGTCATCGCGCGACAACCGGGACCGAAGAACGCCGATCGCCGTTTGCCGTATTCGTGGAACCCGAACTATCCCGCGCGCGTCGGCGTGATGCCACGGGACGGTGGCAACGCGGACGTCCGCTGGTTCGACGTGGAACCGTGCTACGTGTTTCATCCGCTCAACGCGTACGACGACGACGACACGATCGTGCTGGACGTGGTGCGACACCCGAAGATGTTTGCCACCGATCACCTCGGGCCCAACGAGGGGCCGCCGACGCTCGACCGCTGGACGGTCGACCTCGCAGACGGCAAGGTGCGGGAGTCGCGTTTCGATGATCGCGGGCAGGAGTTTCCCCGCGTCGACGAGCGTCTGGTCGGCAAGCGACATCGCTACGGCTACGCGCCGGCGGTAGGAGAGGGTGCGGGTGGCGGCGATGCGCTGCTCAAGCACGACTTCGTGCGCGGGAACACGGAAACCCGCTCGTTCGGTGCTGACAAAGTGTTGGGAGAGTTCGTCTTCCAGCCGACATCTGGAGATGCCGCTGAGGACGACGGCGTGCTGATGGGATACGTGTATGACCGCCCGAGTGACCACAGTGAACTGGCGATCCTGGACGCACACAGCCTGCAGGACATCGCGAGTATCAAGCTGCCACACCGCGTGCCT
>JAFAWC010000250.1 GCA_019242135.1 Mycobacteriaceae bacterium
AGCTTCGAGGCGGTCAGCTACGCGGGTGACTCGGACTTGACCACGACCGACTCGCGCACCCGGAACAACGAGCTGTGGCCCACGCTGACCCGCCTGACAAGCAGCGGGGATCGCATTCTCGTGATGAGCAGCGGCGGCCACGGTGCACTGTGGGCAGTCCCGATGTCTTCGGCGGTCGCGGACAGCAGTGGCTTCTTCTACTACAACATGGGTACCGCGGCCGCGATGATGCCGCTGGACGGCACTGTGGTCGACGTGCACGGCCTGGCGACCCCGTTGGCGGGTCACCTGCTGATGCAACAGCGCAGCCGGGCGGGCCACGAGAAGTCGCTGCCGGCCGCGTGGGTTCTGGCTGAATACGCCGACCCCGTCGCGATCGGCGCGATGACCGACACCCCCGACGTGACAAGGGCGCAGGTATTCGCCGCGCGCCATGCGCTGGCCTGCGGTGCCGTTAGGGAACTCATGGATTCGGTGAATCAACCGATGAACGCTCGCCGCTTCATGGACAACCTGATCGGTTCGCTGGCCCGCACCGACCTCCGGATCCCGGCCGACCCGTTCGACGCCGAGCGCCAATTCTGTCACCCGTAGGCGCGTCATCGCTCACCCTGTATCCGCTGGCCCGGCAGCCAAACCGCAGCCCTGACCGTGCCACGCCGCCGGCCCCAGCCTGCGGGCGACGTGCTGCAGGCGTCCGGCATCACCCCAACTGGAAGTCGACCATCGCCGCGACCGTGTCGACGGCGTCCGACAGCGCGCGCAGACGCGCGTCGGCTGACGGTGCGGCGAGCACCGCGTATCGATCCGCCTGGCCCATCGGCACCCGAGAGGCCAACGCGTACAGCTTGTCTCCCGTCGAGGAGGCCAGTGCCACACCGGCGAACAGCATGTCCCGTGGTGGCAGCTGCGCATCCTGTGCCGCGGCGAGTCGCTCGAATAACTCCATCACCCGGTCCTCGACGTCGGCGATCGACTCGTCGGCAACAAAGCCCGGCTCGTCCGGCCAATTCTGCACGAGCGCACGTGGATACGGGTCGTCTGGCAACCACTTTTGAACCTTGATGCGTTCCGAGACCCGGCACCTCAGCGTGTACTTGCCGGCGCCGAGCGCCCGGTGCTCGACAATGCGGGCCAGCGCGCCGACGTCGTAGCGCGCGTCCCCGCCGCCGACCTCACGGCCGGCTGCGATCAGCACAATCCCGAACACCGGGTCATCCGCGGCCAGACAGTCAGCAACCATCCGCGAGTACCGCGGCTCGAATATCCGCAGCGGCAGGTCGTCGTCGGGAAACAGCACCACCTCGAGCGGGAACATCGGTAGCGCCTCGCGGCCAACACAGGAATTGTCCATGATCATGCCCGCTAGAGTGCCAATTCGCCGATGAGCGCGTCGACGACCGCGCGCAGGTCGCCGTCGTTGTCCTCGGCCACTCGCCGCTGGCGCTGATACGACGCGCCGATCGACGGGATTTGGGCCACGGACGCTAGTTCATCGACACAACCCAGCGACCGCGCCACCGGCTCCAGCCGGGTCAGCACGTCGTCGAGGTCCTCGGTGACGAGCCGCTCGTTGCTGTCGGCGTCCATGATGATCACCGCGTCCAGCCCGTAACGCGCTGCGCGCCATTTGTTTTCCTGCACATGCCACGGCGGCATGACCGGCAGCGACTCACCGGCCTCCAGCCGCCGGTCCAGATCGACCACAAGGCAGTGTGTCAGCGCGACCAGAGCGGCCAGCTCGCGCATGTTCGACACCCCATCGAAGACGCGTACCTCGATGGTACCCAGGTGCGGGGACGGCCTGATATCCCACCGGATTTCGTCCATGTGGTCGATGATTCCGGTCTTTTTCTGATCGTGGACGAAGCCCTCGAACTGACTCCACCGCTGGAACTGGAACGGCAGGCCCGCCGTCGGCAGCTGCTGAAACATCATGGCGCGGTTGCTGGCGTATCCGGTGTCCTCGCCGGCCCAGAACGGCGACGACGCGGACAGTGCCAGCAGATGCGGATACTGGTTCAGCAGCGATGAGATGATCGCCATCACCTTGTGCGCCGACGAGATACCCACGTGCACGTGCACACCCCAGATCAACATCTGCCTGCCCCACCACTGGGTGCGCTTGATCAGCTCCGCGTAGCGAGGAGCGTCGGTGAGCTTCTGCGCCGACCATTCCGCAAACGGGTGCGTGCCGGCGCAAAACAACTCCATGCCGTGGCCTCGAACGATCTCACGCGCGGTGAGCAGCGTGGCCTGCAGGTCGTCCATCGCCTGCGGCGTGGTCTCGCAGACCCCGGTGACGAACTCGACGGTGTTACGCAGCAATTCCTTGTGCACGCGTGGGTTTTCACCGATCTCGGCGATGACGGTGGCGGCCTCGTTGGACAAATCGCGGGTGCCGGCGTCGACGAGGGCGAATTCCCATTCCACCCCGACGGTGGGCCGGGGCGAGGCGGCGAAGGCGATTCGCCGTCTCGGCGGCGGCTTGCTAGCCGGTAATGACACCGCAAGCAACCCGCTTGCCGGCGTCGCCGGTGGCCAAGGTCTCCGCGTCCGGGCCGATCGTGCCGTCGGCCTGGGGGTAGCGGTCCGGGATGTTGGCGAAGTTGTCCGGCTTCTCGTGGATGATGATCGCGGTGCCCTGGCCGGCGAGCAGCTGCTCGGCGGTGAAGGAGTCGGTGGTAGTGACCAGCATCGCCGCGCCGGTGCTGCGCACCTCCAGCGACGTCAGGTCGCCACTCGACGGATGCCCGGTGTGGCCCGGCGCTTGAAAGTGCCCGCCGGCGGACAAGAAGTCGCCCGGCGGTCCGCCGGTCGGCGCCACGGAGTTGGCCTGGCACTTGCCCGCCGAATGGATGTGCATGCCGTGAAAGCCCGGGGTCAGGATGCCGTCGCCGATCGTCTGGACTGTGATCGTGGCGAAGCCGCCGGTGAAGTCGAACGTGGCGGTCGCCACCGGCTTCCCGTCGGGGGTCGACAGCTGCGCCGTGAGCTTTTGGCCTTGACCGGCCGGCCCGTGAGTGGGCGACGCAGACGGCGACGTCGACCCTGTCCACACCGGCGGTGTCTGGCCCGGCGAGGTGGCGGGGTTCTGATTGGGGCTGCAGGCGCTCAGCGCCAGAGCGGGAACGGCCAACAGGGCAGCGGCGGCGGCGGGCTTGAGCATGGCAGAGAGCCTATCCGGTGACCGTCACGATCAGGCCGGCCGGCAGATCGGCCAGTTCAGGCCGACGACTCTCCACCGGCGCGTTGTCGAGAATCTTGGCCACCTCACCGGCCGCGTCCCGCTCACCTGGGGCCTCGGTGAAGAACACGGTTGTTGCCGTCACGTCCGGAGCATCCAACGTGCCCGGTTCGACGGTGGCGTTCCAGCCGGCTTGCGTCAATCGGGCTGCGGCGCGCGCCGCTGCGCCCTCCACCCCGGAGATGTTGTAGACGTGCACGTCTGGCTTCGGCGCGGCCGGTGACGGCGAGGTGGCTGCCGTGGTCGTGTTGACTACCGGCGTCGCCTGATTGCCGGAGCCACTGGTTCGCACCGCGTTGATGCCCAGCAGCAGAAAGACAATGCCGAAGAACAGCAGCACCATCACCATGGCCCGCAGGGGCAGGCCGCCGGAGTCGGGCACGCGCTGATTCATCGTGCCCACTGTAACGATGGCGGTCTGCTCCTCGCGCGACCGCTCATTGCGGTTGTCGGCTGTTCGCGCGAGCGCTCATTGCTGCCGCCCGGGCTTCGCGCGACCCCGAAACTCAGGTGACCTCGAAGCCCAGCCGACGCGCGGCCCTGGCCTTCTGTCTGCTCGCGCGCAACCGCCGCAGCCGCTTCACCAGCATCGGGTCGGCGGCCAGCGCCTCTGGACGATCCACCAGTGCGTTGAGCACCTGGTAGTACCGGGTGGCCGACATCGAGAACAGTTCTCGAATGGCTTCTTCCTTCGACCCGGCGAATTTCCACCACTGTCGCTCGAAAGCGAGGATGTCGTGCTCCCGACGGGTCAGCCCGTCCGCGGCCTCGTCCCCCGACCGCTCTGCGCGCGCCATGGCGCCGTCCATATCGCTCCTCGGACCCATCCCAGCACCGAATGACATCCCTGGTGTTTCGGCGAACATTCAATCACGATCGGCTTGCGGCGCACGTCAGCCGAGCCCGCGAGTCGGCCGACTCTTAAGCTGGCAGACCGTGACCGTCCTGCCGATCTGGATCGTGGGCGATCCTGTCCTGCACGAGCCCACCAGGCCCGTGCCCGTCGGACCGGATGGCTCGCTGCCCGCTGACGTGCACAAGCTCATCGCCGACATGTACGAAACCATGGAAGCCGCGAACGGAGTCGGGTTGGCCGCCAATCAGGTTGGTGCACCGCTGCGGCTGTTCGTCTACGACTGCGCGGAGGCCCGTGGAAAAACGGTTCGGCGCAAGGGCGTGGTGATCAACCCGGTGCTTGAGACCTCGGAGGTGCCCGAGACGATGCCCGACCCGGAGAACGACGACGAGGGCTGCCTTTCGGTTCCGGGCGAGTCGTTCCCGACGGGCCGCGCGAAATGGTCCCGCGTCACCGGTGTGGACGAAAACGGAGCCGCGGTCACGTTGGAGGGGGAAGATCTATTCGCCCGCATGCTGCAACACGAGACCGGCCATCTCGACGGCCTGCTCTACCTCGATTGTCTTGTCGGCAGGCACGCGCGCAGCGCCAAACGCATGCTTAAGGCCAATGGTTGGGGAGTGCCCGGGCTGTCGTGGACACCGGGAGAGGTTGCCGATCCGTTCGGCCATTGAGGCCATTTGAGATGTTTGAGCCCACGGCGACGACTGAGATCACTGACGTCGTCGGCGCCATCGACGCCACCGGGCTCCTAGGCTGGACGACGTGCGGCTGGCAACCTGGAACGTCAACTCGATCCGCGCCCGACTCGACCGCGTCACGGATTGGCTGCTGCGCGCCGATGTCGACGTGTTAGCCATGCAGGAAACCAAGTGCGCCGACGACCAATTCCCCACCATGCCCTTCGTCGCGATCGGCTACGAGGTCGTCCATTGCGGCTTCAACCAGTGGAATGGCGTCGCGATCGCGTCGCGCGTCGGAATCGATGATGTGCAAGTCGGTTTCGACGGGCAGCCGTCGTGGAGTGACAAGCCTGAACTGGAAGCCGCCGCCGAGGCGCGCGCGCTGGCGGCGACGTGCGCCGGGATCAGGGTGTGGAGCCTGTACGTGCCCAATGGCCGGGTGCCTGATTCACCGCATTACCATTACAAGCTGGAGTGGCTTGCGGCGCTTCGTGATACCGCGAAACGGTGGCTGTGCGACGATCCCAACGCACAGATCGCGCTGGTGGGTGACTGGAACATCGCACCCACCGACGAAGACGTCTGGAGCGTCGAGTTCTACAAGAACAGCACCCATGTCACGCCGCGGGAGCGCCGGGCGTTCGGCGAGATCGTCAATGCCCAATTCGCGGACCTGGTACGGCCTTTCACACCGGGTCCGGGAGTGTACACGTACTGGGACTACACCCAGCTGCGGTTCCAGAAGGGCCGTGGCATGCGTATCGACTTCATCCTCGGCTCGCCGGCTCTGGCTCGTCGGATCACCCACGCCGAAATCGTCCGCGACGAACGCAAAGGCAAAGCGCCCAGCGACCATGCGCCCGTGCTCGTGGAGATCGCCTGAAACCGTTCAGCCGTAGAGCGCATCGGGTTGCGGCCGATCGGGCTGCCCAGCACTCCCACCGATGCGAAGCGGACCGCCGTCGCGCGATTCGCGCGAAAACTGGCCACCCCGCGCAAACTGGGCACCGCGCGATTCGCGCGCAAATTGGGGACGCCCGAGGAAGGTGACGTAGAAGGCGGCGGTGAACACCACCAGCGTCCCGACGATCAGCAGCCCGGAAACTATGGGGTATCGCGCCATCAGCCCGGCGAGGTAGCGGCAGGACACTAGCAGCAGCGCCAGCAACGCCGAGCCGGCGGCGGCAATCTGCGTTCGCGACCAAGCGGCACCGCGCACCGGTTGCCGCAACGCCGCCTCCGCCGTGATGCACAACAGCGCGCCGGCGACGAGGTCGACACCGTAGTGGTAGCCGAATCCCAGTGTCGCCGCGATGGTTCCGATCAGCCAGAAGATGCCCCCCCACCGCAGCCACCGCGGGCCCCCACGGCTGTGGATGAACACGGCGAGCGCCCAGGCGGTGTGCATGGACGGCATGCAGTTGCGCGGTGTGTAATCGTCGAAGGCGATGACTCGGGGCGACAAGTCCAGCGGAGGCAGATGATGCGGCCAGTAGTCGCCGACTTGGAAGCCCTGGCCAGCGGAGCTGAACGCGAATTCGGGGCCGACCAGCGGGAACACAATGTAAATGACCGGTCCGACCAGCCCGAGCAGCAGGAACGTCCGGAACAGAAAGTGCTGCGGCCAGCCCGCCGCGCTGACGTTGCGCAGCTGATAGGCCGCGACCACCAGTGCCGCCGCCGGCAACTCGATGTACACCCAGTGCAGCACTCCGGAGAATACAGGCCCGGCCGCGTCGACCGCCCGTCCCACCAACCAGGACGGTTGCCCGAGAGCGTGGTCGGCCAGCATCGCGTACTTGTCGAAAACCGTGGGACGAACGGCCGCGGTGACCCGAAGCCAGGTATCACCGACCTTGCTCGCAAGAATGAGCAAGATGGCATATGCGATGGCGTGCAACGCGTTGTTGCGCTGCAGGCCGACCAGCCGCCGCCACGCGAGCACGACAAGCGCAGTAAGCACGATCACCGGCCCGTTGCCGACCGCGAAGGCGCCACCGCGCAGCAGCCGCTCGACGGCAAAGCCCACGTCGAGGACCACGGCGCTCGACAGCGCGCCGATCCGCCAGCGGTTCGGCAGCCCGACCATGGCGACGCCCAGCGCGACCCAGCCGACCGTTGCCGACTTCGGGGTCGCCAAGTAGTCGCTGACCAGGCTGTGCAGCGGCCCCTGGCAGCCGAAGTAGCCGGCGGCGAGCTGCATGCCGGCCACCACCGCCGCCGCGATCGATGCGACGAGGATCGTCGTCCTGGCGCGCCGCACCCCGCCGATGAACACCCATCGAATATTAGGTGTCGGCTAAGCGTCGGTGGCGTTAACCCGCGATTCGGAACGGCTCAGAAGCGGCTCGGATCGGTCTCGTTCTCGCCACTGGGGTCGATGTCGAATTCGTCGGCGTAGCGGCCGGGATTAAACAGCGACGCCAACGCGCCGATCAGCATCAACACGGCCGCGGCGAGGAACACCACGACCAGGCCGGCGTGAAACGGCCCCGAGATCAGCGCCGGGAAGAAGTCCTTGCCGGTGAGCACATCGGCGTTGACACCCGGCTGCTGCAGTGCGTGCGAGGGCGCGAGCAATTCGGCGATCGGGTTGTATCCCAGGAAGGCGGCAAACAGGCTGCCAACCGGCGGCAACTGGGCGACCTCGTGTGCGACCGGCGCCGACACCCCCTGCTGCTGCAGCCCCGCGCTCAGTGCCGTGGGCAGCGTGTGCGCCAGTCCGATGATCATCAGCGAGAAGAAGATGCCGATCGATAGCGATGAGCCGGCGTTGAAGAACGTTGCGCGCACCCCCGAGGCGGCGCCGCGCTCCTCGGCCGGCACGCTCGACATGATCGCCGCGGTGTTGGGGGCTGTGAAGATGCCGCCGCCCAGCCCGTTGAGAAACACCAGGAATGCGAACGCCCAGTAGTTGAAGTCCACCGGAATCAGTACCAGTGCGATGAAGCTGCCCGCCATCAGCAGCATCCCGCTGACCGTGAACGGCCGTGCCCCCATGCGGTCGGCCAGCGACCCCGCCAGCGGCCCGGCGATGAGAAACCCGAATGTCATCGGCAGCATGTAGATACCGGCCCACAGGGGTGTGGACTCGAAGCTGTAGCCGTGCAGCGGCAACCAGATGCCTTGCAGCCAGATGATCAGCATGAACTGCAACCCGCCGCGCCCGACCGACGACATCAGCCCGGCCAGGTTGCCCATCCCGAAGGACGTCGACCGGAACAGCCGCATGTTGACCATCGGCTGCCGCACCCGCGACTCCACGATGCAGAACGCGACCAGCATCAGCACACCGACCGCGATCGAGCCGAACACCCACGGATTGGTCCACCCGGTCGGGTGACCGCCGTAGGGCTGAATGCCGTAGGTGATGCCGGTGAGCACCACCGTCAGCCCGACGCCGAACGTCACGGTGCCGGCCCAGTCCAGGCGCCCGCGCCGGCGCACGCCGATCTCGTGCAGCGACCGCAGGCTCCAGATGGTGCCTAGGACGCCGATCGGCACACCGACCCAGAAAATGGCGCGCCAGTCCCACTGTGACAGCACACCACCGATCAACAGGCCCAGAAACGATCCCGCGACCGCCGCGACCATGTTGACCCCGAGCGCCATTCCGCGCTGGTTGCTGGGAAACGCGTCGGTGAGGATGGCCGCCGACGACGCCATCAACATCGAGCCGCCGATGCCCTGGATCACCCGCCAGCCGATGAGCCACAGCGCGCCACCACCGAGATGGAACGGATCGAACGACAGCGCGACTGCCGCGACGGTGAACACCGCGAAACCGATGTTGTAGATCCGCACCCGGCCGAACATGTCCCCGAGCCGGCCGAACAGAACGACTAGCACCGCCGTGACGACGAGGTAACCCATCAGCATCCACAGCAGATAGCTGACATTGCCCGGCGCGAGCGGGTTGAGCCCGATGCCACGGAAGATCGCCGGCAGCGAGATCAGCACGATCGACGCGTTGATCGTGGCGAGCAACGTACCCAGTGTGGTATTCGACAGGGCTACCCACTTGTACCGCGGGTGGTCGCGGTCCCATCCGCGGCGGCGGCGCTCGGTTTCCGCGACGGCAAGCGTTGGGTTGGTTATGACGGGGGTATCAGCCATCTGTATCTCAGTCGTCATCTCTCATCTCACATATCGACCCAAAACATATACGTTAGCTATACAAATGAAATCTGGCCAAGCCGATATTCCCAGCCCCGGCTGGCTGCGCTAGCGTGGGACCTGGCCGCAAAAGAGCCGCAGAACACGCGGGAGCGCACGCCAAATGCGCTGAGAGGACGGCTTGAAGCAGCACTGTTCGCTCCGCGAACGCGCCGTCGACCGTATGAACCTGACCGGGTAATGCCGGCGTAGGGAGTTGCAATGACCAGCGTTTCCTCCGAGATGACTGCCACGGATATCACCACCGGCCCGATCCAAGGCAGTACGAAGATCTACCGGGAGCTTGTCGAGGTCCCCGGCGGGCGTGTCCCCTTCCGCCGGGTGCACTTGTCCAACGGCGAGCATCTGGATCTCTACGACACCTCCGGGCCCTACACCGATCCCGACACTGTGATCGATCTCTCCGCCGGGCTGCCGCCGCGGCCCGGGGTGGTCCGCGACCGTGGCACCCAACTGCAGCGCGCCCGCGCCGGGGAGATCACCGCCGAGATGGCGTTCATCGCCGAACGGGAGGGCGTCGCCGGCGAGCTGGTGCGCGACGAGGTGGCGCGCGGCCGCGCCGTGATCCCGGCCAACCACAACCACCCCGAGACTGAGCCGATGATCATCGGCAAGGCGTTTGCGGTGAAGGTCAACGCCAACATCGGAAACTCCGCCGTCACCAGCTCGATCGCCGAAGAGGTCGACAAGATGGTGTGGGCGACCCGCTGGGGCGCGGACACGATCATGGACCTGTCGACTGGACGCGACATCCACCTGACCCGTGAGTGGATTTTGCGCAATTCGCCAGTACCGGTCGGCACGGTGCCGATCTACCAGGCGCTGGAGAAGGTCAAAGGCGACCCGGCCGCGCTGACGTGGCAGGCCTACCGCGACACGGTGGTTGAGCAGTGCGAGCAGGGCGTGGACTACATGACGGTGCACGCCGGTGTGCTGCTGCGCTACATCCCGCTGACCGTCAACAGAGTGACCGGCATCGTGTCGCGCGGCGGCTCGATCATGGCGGCCTGGTGTTTGGCGCACCACGAGGAGTCGTTCCTGTACACGAACTTCGAGGAGCTCTGCGAGATCCTGGCACGCTACGACGTGACGTTCTCGCTGGGCGACGGGCTGCGGCCCGGGTCGATCGCCGACGCCAACGACGCCGCGCAGTTCGCCGAGTTGGCGACGCTGGGCGAGCTGACGAAGATCGCGAAACGCCATGGTGTGCAGGTGATGATCGAAGGGCCCGGCCACGTCCCGATGCACAAGATCGCCGAGAACGTGCGGCTCGAAGAAGAGCTGTGCGAAGAGGCGCCGTTCTACACGCTCGGGCCGTTGGCCACCGACATCGCGCCCGCCTACGACCACATCACGTCGGCGATCGGCGCGGCGATCATCGCCCAGGCCGGTACCGCGATGTTGTGCTACGTCACGCCCAAAGAGCACCTCGGCCTGCCGGACCGCGCCGACGTCAAAGACGGCGTGATTGCCTACAAGATCGCCGCGCATGCCGCCGATCTGGCGAAGGGTCATCCACGCGCCCAGGCCCGCGACGACGCGTTGTCCACCGCCCGCTTCGAGTTCCGGTGGACCGACCAGTTCGCGTTGTCCCTGGACCCGGACACCGCGCGGTCCTTCCACGACGAGACGCTGCCGGCCGAGCCGGCCAAGACTGCGCACTTCTGCTCGATGTGTGGACCGAAGTTCTGCTCCATGCGCATCAGCCAGGACGTCCGCGACGCGATGGCCGAGAAGTCCAGGGAATTCAACGAACACGGGAATCAGATCTACTTGCCGATCGCATGACGTTCCTGCCGCTGCCGCAGCCCGGCGAGACACCGCGGCGTGTGCTCACGATCGCCGGGTCGGATTCCGGCGGCGGCGCGGGCCTGCAGGCCGACATCCGGACCTGTGCCCTGCTGGGGGTGCACGCCCTGTGCGCGGTGACCGCGGTGACGGTGCAGAACACGGTGGGGGTGCGGGGTTTTCATATCGTTCCGGCTGACACCATCGCGGCTCAGATCGAAGTAGTTGCCGGCGACATCGGGATGCAGGCCGCAAAGACCGGCATGTTGGCGTCGGCCGAGACCATCGAGGCCGTCGCCCGGTCGTGGTGCAAAATAAAACTCGGCGGCGCCGTTCCGTTTGTGGTCGATCCGGTGTGCGCATCGATGCACGGTGATCCACTGCTGCGTCCCGACGCGCTGAATTCGCTTCGATCCGAACTGTTTCCGCTGGCGACGTTGGTCACGCCGAATCTTCATGAGGTGCGGCTGCTGGTGGGCATCGACGTCGTCGACGCCGACTCGCAACGCGAAGCTGCGCGTGCCCTGCATGCGCTGGGACCACAGTGGGCGCTGGTCAAGGGCGGTCATCTGAGCTCGTCATCGCAGAGTGCGGATCTGCTGTTCGACGGCAGCGATTTTCACGAGTTCGACGCGCCGCGCATCGACACCGGCAACGACCACGGCGCGGGCGACACTCTTGCCGCCGCCACCGCGTGTGCGCTCGCCCACGGGTATTCGGTGCCCGACGCGGTTGGGTTCGCGAAACGGTGGGTGACCGAATGCCTAAAGGCCGGCTATCCCCTCGGCCACGGCCACG
>JAFAWC010000266.1 GCA_019242135.1 Mycobacteriaceae bacterium
TCTGCTGGCGGCAAGTGCCGCCGACCTTCAGAAGGTCGAGGGCATCGGCGCGATGTGGGCACGCCACATCCGCGAGGGCCTTTCACAGCTGGCCGAGTCGACGATCGCCGACCGGCTGGCTTGACGCCGGCAGTCAGCCGGAAGGCACCTGCGCCTGTTGGCCGGGCGCCTGCTGGCCGGGCGCTTGTTGGCCGGGCGCCTGCTGGCCGGGCGCCTGCTGGCCCGGCGCCTGCTGGGCTGGCGCCTGCTGGCCGGGCACCTGAGCCTCGTTCTGCGTCGGCGGAGCGATGATGAACGGCACCGGCGCCGAACGCAGGTTGCCCAGCTGCACGACGAGGTTATAGGTGCCGGGTCCAATCGGCTGACGGGGCAGCGGGCACTGGGGCGCCGAGCTCATTCCGGTCCAGGTCACTTCGGTGGTCACCTGCTCCCCGGGGCTGAACTTCTTGACCAGCGACTCGTTGGACGGGGCGCAGTCGAGATTGGACCACAGACGGTTGTTGTCAAGCGAGTAGACGTAGGCGGCGAGCACCGCGGCGCCGACGTCACGCTGACAGCCCACCAGCCCGATGTTGGTGACCACCATCGTGAACTTCGGTTGCTCACCGACCACGTACTGGGGCTGACTGGTGATTCCCTTGACCGCCAGCGTGGAATCCGGGCAGTCGTCACCGTCCTTGAGGACCGGCGGCGGCATGACCGCCGCTGTGGCGGTCGGAGTTTGTGGCACCGGTGGGGGCAGCGGTGTGATCGGCGACTTCACTTCGGGCTGTGGGTTAAGCGATTGGGGGGCAGCCGAATTGACGGGCTTGGCCGAGTTCTTCGTGTCCGCGCCGGCATTGCCGGTCAAGACGGTGATGACGACCGCGGCAACGGCACCGATCACGACGACCGCGATGGCCAACGCGAGACCGCGGCGTCGCCAGTAAATCTGCGGCGGCAGTGGGCCATGCGGTTCAAGATCCAGCACGTTCACACGGTAAGCCCAGGTCACCGCGCGACGTCCGAGGTGACCCGGCGTGTCGTGCGGTTTGGTCGAGGCTAACTGCGCAGGTTATTCGCCGACGTCGCCAACCTTGTCCTGTAAATAGACGCGCCCGTCGGCGAGCCGGTAGGTCAGGCCGACGATTCCCACGTCGCCCGTCGGGATCCGCTCCAGAATCGCCGTGGACCGCGACAAGAGCTGCGCGGCGGTCTCGCGGACATGCTGCGCCTCGAATTCGTCAACCTTGGTCAGCCCCTCGCGGCGGCCCGAAAGCACCGACGGTGTGACGCGTTCAACCAGGTCACGGACGTATCCGCGAGGAATGACGCCGTCGTCGAGGGCCTTCAACGTGGCCGCGACCGCGCCGCAGCTGTCATGGCCGAGCACCACGATCAGCGGCACATCGAGCACCGTGACCGCGTATTCGATCGAACCGAGCACCGCCGAGTCGATTACGTGGCCCGCCGTGCGGACCACGAACATATCGCCCAACCCCTGATCGAAGATGATCTCTGCGGCCACCCTGCTGTCGGCGCATCCGAACACCACGGCGGTCGGGCGCTGGCCGGCGGCCAGGCTGGCGCGGTGCTCCACGCTCTGGCTGGGATGGGCGGGCCTGCCCTCGACGAACCTCTCGTTACCCTCTTTCAGTGCCTTCCATGCGGTCGCGGGGTTCGTGTTCGGCATGACGAATATTGTGCCCGGAGCCGAGTGTCGCAAAACGATCGACCCCGGCGAGTTGGTCGCATGGTACGAGGCCACGCAGCGCGACCTGCCGTGGCGTCGTCAGGGGGTCAGCGCGTGGCAGATCCTGGTCAGCGAGTTCATGTTGCAGCAGACGCCGGTTTCGCGGGTGCGCCCGGTCTTTGTGGAGTGGGTCCGGCGGTGGCCGACTCCGAGTGCGACCGCCGCGGCCAGCGCCGCCGATCTGCTGCGCGCGTGGGGCAAGCTCGGCTATCCGCGGCGCGCCAAGCGGTTACACGAGTGCGCGACCGTGATCGCCCGCGACCACGGCGACCTCGTGCCCGACGACGTGGAGACCCTGCTGACGTTGCCGGGGGTCGGCGAATACACCGCGCGCGCGGTCGCCTGCTTCGCTTACGGGCACCGGGTACCGGTCGTCGACACGAACGTGCGACGGGTGGTCGCGCGGGCGATGCGCGGCGTGGCTGAGGCACCCGCCCGCGCCGGCGACCTCGAGGACGTCGCGTCGCTGTTGCCGCACGATCGCACCGCGCCCCGCTTCGCGGCGGCGCTGATGGAGCTGGGTGCAACGGTGTGCACTGCCCGGTCACCGCGCTGTGCAGGATGTCCGCTCAGCGCGTGCGCCTGGCGAGCGGCCGGCCATCCACCGTCCGACCGTCCGCCCCGCCGCGGCCAAACCTATGCCGGCACCGATCGACAGGTGCGCGGCAGGCTGCTGGATGTGCTGCGTGCCAGCGACGTGGCGGTGTCGCGGCACCACCTCGATGCGGCCTGGGTGACAGACCCCGGACAGCGCGACCGTGCGCTGGCCTCGCTGCTGGCCGACGGGTTGGTGGAGGCGACTACCGACGGCCGTTACGCGCTGGCCGGCGAGGTGTCGGCGCAAGCGAACCTGCCGCGGTAATCCGATGGGGTCAGGCCGACGATGCGGCGGAAGTGGTGGCGCAACAGCGTCGCGGTGCCAAAGCCGGACCGGTCGGCGATGCGGTCCACGTCGAGGTCGGTCTCCTCGAGCAACTGCCGCGCGAACAGCACGCGCTGCTCGGTCACCCACTGCATCGGCGTCGTGCCCGTCTCCTCTACGAACCTGCGCGCGAACGTGCGCTGCGACATGTTCGCGTGCCGGGCCATCGCCGCGACCGAATGCGGTTTGTCGAGGTTGGCCAGAAGCCAGTCGAGTTGCGGCGCGAACCCCGGCGAGCATCGCCTGGGAACCGGCTGCTCGATGAACTGACGCTGGCCGCCGTCACGCTGCGGCGGTACCACCATCCGCCGGGCGATGATGTTGGTGACTTTGCTGCCCAGCTCGCGACGCACCAGATGCAGGCATGCGTCAATGCCGGCCGCGGTGCCTGCGCTGGTGATGAGGTTGCCGGCGTCCACGAACAGCACATCGCGGTCGACACGCGCGGTCGGATACATCCTTGCCAATGCGTCGGCGTAGGCCCAATGGGTGGTGCAGCGCCGGCCGTCCAGCAGCCCGGCAGCGCCCGCGATGAACGCCCCGGTACAGACGGTCAGGATCGTCGATCCTGCCCGAGCCGCCGCGCGCAGCGCCAACAGCGCCTCCGGCGGATAGGGATGCGGCCCCGGCGCGGCTTTCGCCGCAGGCACGGCAACGAGATCGGCACCGCGGAGGGCCTCCAGGCCGTGCTCGGGAATCAACTGGACCCCGACAGGGGTCGGTATCGGCCGACCGGGCTGTGGGCCGCACACCCGGAAGTCGAACTTCGGGACGCCGTCGGCCTGACGGTCGACGCCGAAAACCTCGCAGAGGACTCCGAACTCGAATATCGCGACCTGATCCAGGACCAAGACGGCGACTGATTTAAGCATGGCAGCATTTTATCGCACGGTGCCAGCGCTGCCACCGTCGGCACGAACCGGCCGGTTGTCAGAGTCGGTCGGGCAGCGTCGACACGAACGCCGTGACGGCCCTCCGGTAAGCCTCGATCGCCTCGTCGTGCACGAGGTGCCCGGCTTGTGGGACGCGCAGATAGGTTGTCCGCCTGCCTGTTTCGTGCATGCGCAGCATCTGGCCCGACGGAGTGACCGAGTTCCCGGCCTCGATGAGCAGCGTGGGAACGCCGACCCCTCGCCATCGCGACCAATAGTCCCGTTTCCCCCACTCGGCGGCGATCTCGATCCATTTCTCGACGTGACCGTGCAACCTCCAACCCGTCGGAGTGCGGTCAAAGGCGTCGAGAAAATACCGACCCGCGACGGCGCCGAACTCGTCGAACACCTCTTGCGCGCTGGCGAATTCGACCGGCAGCGCATGCAGCCATGGCTCCCATGGGCCGGTGGTGCGGCCGCGGAAGTCAGGCGCCATGTCCTCGATGACAAGCGCGCAGACCAGTTCTGGCCGTTCGGCGGCCAGGCACCACGCGTGCAGAGCGCCCATCGAGTGGCCGATGAGAACGGGTGCCTGTGCAAGGGACGCGACGGCATCGGCGAGGTCGTCGACGAACCGCTCCGTGCTGATCGGATGTGGGTCAACGACGTCTCGGCCGCGGTGCCACGGAGCGTCGTAGGTATAGACCCGACCGAGTTCGGAAAGCCACGACAGCTGGCGCCGCCACGTCCTACCGCGACCCATCAGCCCGTGGACCAGGACGAGGGGCGCTCCCTCGCCGCCGCAGTCGACCAGCCGGTCGGCGCTTGTCATCGGCGATGGCATGACTAATCTTCTCCCGAATCGGCGCACGGTAGCCTGACACGCATGGCCGTGGTGAAAATCAACGCAATCGAGGTGCCGCCGGACGCCGGGCCCGAGCTTGAAAAGCGATTCGCCCACCGAGCGCACGCTGTCGAGAACTCCCCGGGTTTCCTCGGGTTTCAACTGCTGCGGCCGGTCAAAGGCGAGGACCGGTATTTCGTGGTGACGCAATGGGAGTCCGAGGAAGCCTTCCAGGCATGGGCGAGCGGGCCGGCCATCCACGCGCACGCTGGGCACCGTGCGAATCTGGTGGCGACCGGAGCGTCGTTGCTGGAGTTCGAGGTTGTGCTGGACGTTGCAGGGTCCCAGACGAAGGCGTAGCGCAACCCGGGCGCGTCCTCGGGTCGCGGTATCGCTAGCCGCCGTCGCGGCGCTAAGCGCCCTGGTTTGCAGTTGCTCAACCCCGTCCGCGTCATCGGTGACCCCGGACACGGGCGCGAAGATCAACATGAACACCCCGGCTGGTTTCCGGGCGAAGCAGGCCGTGGACATGCTCAATTCAGACTGGCCGATCGGGATCGTCGGGGTCCGGACTTTGGCGGCGCCCGATGTCGCCGACAGCGTCCGCGAAAGGATGGAAAACCTGTGGTGGGACAGGCCGTTCACCGTCGCCGGGGTCGACTACAACGCCGGGCGGGCGAAACTCCATCTGCTGAACTCGTTCGGTGCGGGTGAGGACATCGAGATCCACACCGACGAGAACCGAATGGTCGACTGGTTCGACGCCGAGCTGGTCCAGCCCAAGATCAACTCGTGGGCGGACGTGGACACCGAGCTGGCCAAGTCGCGCGCGCGGTATTCCTATCAGGTCGCCAAGGTCGACAACGGCCGCTGCGACCCGTTGGCCGGATCCAACACCCGCGAATCCCTGCCGCTGGCTTCAATTTTCAAGCTGTATGTACTGTATGCGGTTGCCGATGCGGTGAAGGGTGGAACGCTGTCGTGGGACGACCAGCTGACCGTGACCCGCCAGGCCAAGGCCGTCGGCTCCTCCGGTTTAGAGAAGCTGCCGCCCGGCGCGAAGGTGTCGGTGCGTACGGCCGCCGAGAAGATGATCGCCAACAGCGACAACATGGCCACTGACCTGTTGATCGACGAGGTCGGGACCGCTGCCGTCGAACGGGCGCTCGCCGAGGCGGGTCACCACGACCCGGCGAGCATGATCCCGTTCCCGACGATGCACGAGCTGTTCTCTGTCGGGTGGGGCGAACCCGACCTGCGCCAACAGTGGAAGAACGCCGTCCAGGCGGGCCTGCCACAGGCGCGGGCCGAGCTGCTGCAGCAGACCAATTCCCGGCCGTACCAACCCGACCCGGCGCGAACCCGGACCCCGGCGTCAACCTACGGCGCCGAGTGGTACGGCAGCGCGGAGGACATCTGCCGGGTACACGCCGCGCTGCAGCGGGGTGCGACCGCAGCCGCTGAGCCGGTGCGCGAGATCATGTCGGCGATTCCCGGCATCGACATCGACCCCGGGCAGTGGCCGTACATCGGCGCGAAGGCGGGCAACCTGCCCGGCGACTTGACGTTCAGCTGGTACGCGGTGGATCGCGGCGGACAGGCGTGGGTGGTCAGTTTCCAGTTGAACTGGCCGCAGTTCCGCGGCCCGAGCGCGGGCGCGTGGGTGATATCGATCGCCAAGCAGGTGTTCGCGATGATCTCGCGATTGCCGTGATCTGAGCGGCAGTACGATGCGGCGATGAGCAAGGAAAAACCGGCAAAGAAGCCGACCGGCAGTTCGCAGAAGTCCAAGAAGAACAAGATCTCCGACGACATTTATGAGGACGAATTGTTCCGTCTGCAGACGGAATTCGTGAAACTCCAAGAGTGGACGCGCCACAATGGCGCGCGAATCGTGATCGTCTTCGAAGGCCGTGACGCGGCGGGCAAAGGCGGGGCCATCAAACGGATCACCGAATACCTCAGCCCCCGTGTCGCCCGCATCGCCGCGCTGCCGGTGCCGACCGAACGCGAACGCGGGCAGTGGTACTTTCAGCGCTACATCGCCGCGTTGCCGGCCCGCGGCGAGATCGTGCTCTTCGACCGGTCCTGGTACAACCGAGCCGGCGTCGAAAAGGTCATGGAATTTTGTACACCGCAGGAGCTTTCGCTGTTCCTGCGGCAGACCCCGATCTTCGAGCAAATGTTGATCGACGACGGAATCCTGCTGCGCAAGTATTGGTTTTCGGTCTCTGACCGCGAGCAGTTGCGGCGCTTCCGCGCACGACTGCACGATCCGGTACGCCGGTGGAAGCTCAGCCCGATGGACCTGGAGTCGGTGTACCGCTGGGAGGACTACTCGCGGGCCCGCGACGAGATGATGGTGCACACCGACACCCCGGCGAGTCCTTGGTACATCGTCGAATCCGACATCAAAAAGCATGCCCGGCTGAACATGATGTCGCACTTGCTGTCGACCATCGACTACCACCCGGTGCCCCAGCCCGACGTCGAGCTGCCGCAGCGGCCGGTGCATTCAGACAACTACAGGCGCCCGCCCCGCGAACTGTCCAGCTATGTTGACGACCACGTCGCGCAGTTGCTGGGCGACCCGGAGTCGGGCGGCTGACCGTGCGCGCCCACCGTGGCGGCGCGCGAAACCTGACTGTGCTCGAACCGGTATGCGCGCGGTCCTCGCGTGCAGAGCTTCGGCGGACCGTTTCATGGTGAAATACTGGCCGTGGCTATGACCAGACCGGCGACCGGCAGCCTCATCCGAACAGCGCTTGCCGGTGTCTTGTCCACCGGGTTCGTGACAGTATCCGTACCCGGTGCGCATGCCGACCCATCCCCGTCGTCGGGGCCGCCGAGCGCCTATGTCGCCGTTTCGGTGGCCACGGTGTGGACCACGCCGCAGAGCCCGCGTCCAGTCGACCATCCCGCCTTGACAAATCCGGTCGATATTCACGGCTGGCTGGCGGGTATGACGCCGGACCAGCAGCAAGCGCTCACCTCGGACAACCTCACCCAGACGCAGGTCCTGTTCGGTGACCGCGTCGCTGTGGTGGGACAGCAGGGCGACTGGGACGAGGTATTGGTCCCCGGCCAGCCAACTCCGAAGAACGCCCTGGGCTATCCGGGCTGGATTCCCAAGACCCAGTTGGCGACCGACCCGGTCTACGGGGCACTGAAGGACTCCGCTCCCTTCGCGCTTGCCGATCGCGGCATGTCCACCTGGATGTACGACGACTCCGGACTTTCCGATCACAACCTCGAGATCAGTACCAACACCAGGCTTCCCGTCCTGGTCCGCACCGACAATGCGGTTCAGGTGGCCACCCCCGATCGTGGTCCGAAATGGCTGGATGCCCGAACGGTGGCGGTCTACGAAAACTCCACGGACATACCGCATCCCACCGGAGCCGATCTGGTCCGGTACGCCACCATGTTCGTAAATGCCCCCTACGTGTGGGGCGGTCGTGCCGGATCCGGGTTCGACTGCTCCGGTTTCACCTCCACCATCTACCAGGTGTACGGCATCATCCTCCCGCGCGACGCCGGCCCGCAAGCCGCCGACAGCCAG
>JAFAWC010000122.1 GCA_019242135.1 Mycobacteriaceae bacterium
AGCCGCTTGCGCGAAGAGGCTCAGGCCCACCTCCCCCTGCGCCCTCACAGCAGCAGACCCCACCTCATGCGCCCGCACCGAAGAAGGCGACGCCGAACCGCAACCTGCGGCGCTGGCTGGCGGCGGCCGGCGTCGTCGTGCTCGTGGTGGCGGCCGTCACGATTTTTGTCCTCACCCGGCACAGCGGCACCCAGCCGAGCACCCCCGCGGCGCCCGCAACCGAGGTGCAGGCGGGCTGGGGGCCGATTACGAATGCGCGCATCGAGCGCGATGCCGTGGCGACGACACAGGACGACGGCACGATCTGGATCTTCGGCGGGCTCGGGGCCGACGGAGCTGTCAGCGCCGGCCACGAGGGCTACGACCCCGCCATCGACAGCTGGAAGGGCGGCGACAGCCTGCCGGTTCCTGTTCAGCATGCGATGTCGGTGACCTGGCAGGGCAACCCGATAGTACTCGGCGGGTGGAAGACCGCCGGGCCCACCAAGGTTGCCAGCGACCAGGTTTGGCGGGTGGTCAACGGGCACTGGGTGGAGTTGCCGCACCTGTTGCAGCCCAGGGCCGCCGCGGCGGCTGCGGTGATCGGCGACCGCATCATCGTCACGGGCGGCGTCAACGCCGACGGCGCATTGCTGAACACGACCGAGATCTTCGACGGCAACACCTGGACGCTCGGCGCCCCGATCCCGACTCCGCGACAGATGCTGGCCGCCGCGTCGGACGCCAAGTTGATGTACGCGGTGGGCGGAAATGCGAATACGGACGTGAAAACGGTGGAGGCGTATGACCCGGCGGCCAACACCTGGACGCCGTTGGCGGACCTCCCCGAGCCGCGCAGTGACCTCGGCGTGACCATCGCTGACGGACGCCTGGTCGCGGTCGGTGGGCTCTCGGCTGGGCGTGTCTTGAAAAGCGTCGCGGCGTTCGATCTGGTCGCCAAGGTTTGGGCGGGGTTGCCGGACATGGCGATGGCGCGCCACGGCATGGCGGTCGCCGCTGTTGGCAAGTCCGTGTATGCGATCGGCGGGTCGAGCGACGGCGGCGACGCACAGCTCACCTCGTCGGCGGAAGCGCTGAAACTGGCACCGCGCAAGCTACAGCCCGCGGCGCAGTGGCGGACGCTGCCCGACGCGCCGACCCCCCGGCTGATGATGGCGTGGACGGTGCTCGACGGGAAAGTCTGGGTGATCGGCGGCATGCGCGACGGAGCCGCCCTGAAAACGGTTCAGAGCTACGACCCGCAGACGGGCGCCTGGGCGCCCGGGCCAGACTTGCCGATCCCGTTGCATCACGCGGCGGCCGCGACCTACCACGGTGAGGTGGTGGTTGTCGGAGGCGCGAGCGACAACCTCGCCCAGGCATCGAACAAGGTGTTCGTGCTGCGCGCAGGCAACTGGGTGGAGTTACCGGCCCTCACGCACGCTCGTGCCGCGTCGGGAGCGGCGGTGGTCGGCGACCAGCTCGTGGTGGTCGGCGGCCAGAACAACAAGCAACTCGTGCCGCAAACCGAGGTCTTCGACGGCAGCTCGTGGCGCGACGCCCCCGACCTGCCCACGCCGCGGGAGCATTTGGCGGCGGTGTCGGACGGCACCTTCGTCTACGTGGTCGGCGGCCGGTTCCTGTCCGCCGACAAGAACTCCGCCGCGTTCGACAAATTCGATCCGGTATCCAACACCTGGACCACGCTCGTTGACATGCCCACCCCCCGTGGCAGTTACGGCGCGGCCTACCTTGACGGCCGGATCGTGGCGGTCGGCGGCGAGGAACCGACACAGGTGCTGAACGCGGTCGAGATGTATGACGTTGCCGACGGGAAGTGGACCAAACTGGCGCCGCTGCCGACCGCGCGCCACGCCGAGGTGGTCGCCGCGGTGGGCAACACCGTGTACGCGATCGGCGGCGCGAACCGGCCCACCCACGAGGGTCCCGTCGCCACCGTCGAGGCGCTGGACTTTACCTAGCCTCTCGCCCTGTGTAGCGGTCTTGCAGCCGGCGCAGCGTGGCTTCGATGCCCGCGGCGTTGCGTTTGGCGAACCCGGTCGCCTCGTAGTACCTGAGGCGGTCCTTCACCGGTCCTGTGTCGCGAAAGTCAAAGGTCTCCGTGACGCGGGTGGTGTTCGCCGACACGGGCTCGAACTCCCACCGCCAGCGGTGGCCCAACGGGTGGCGCCACTCGATGAGCCGGTCGGGTTTGAAGTCGGTGACTGTGCTGGTGATGCGATACGGCAGCCCGAACATCTTCATCTTGGTGGAGAACCGGCCGCCCAGATGCAGTGGTGCGGGGCCTCGGATGTTGTTGCCGACGGTGCCCGAGCCGTCGAGTTCGCTGTGCCGTCGCGGATCCGCGACGATCGCGAACAACTCGGCCGGCGAAGTGTCAACCTCGGCGGCGCGGCTGACTTGCTGAGGTCCGGCGTCAACGATGGAAATCGTCGTGGTTCTGCCCTCCATGTTTACGGGAAACGGGGCCATGGTCCGGCTTTGCCCGTGCTTATCTGAAAGTACCA
>JAFAWC010000300.1 GCA_019242135.1 Mycobacteriaceae bacterium
ACTGTAAGCACGACGGTAGCGGCGCGGCGTCCGCGCCGGGGCAGGGGTTTGCTCATGAGTTCGCGGGTCATTGATGCGGCGGCCAACGTGTTCGCCGACCCGAACGCGTACACCGACGAGGCGGGACTGCACGCGGCTCTGACCCACCTGCGCGCCGATGCGCCGGTGTCGTGGGTCGACGTACCGAGCTACCGGCCGTTCTGGGCGATCACCAAGCACGCCGACGTCATGGCGATCGAGCGGGCCAACACGCTGTTCACGAACTGGCCTCGCCCCGTGCTCGCGACCGCTGAGGGCGATGACATTCAGGCGGGCATGGGCGTGCGCACTCTGATCCACCTGGACGATCCGCAGCACCGCGTGGTGCGCGCGATCGGCGCGGACTGGTTCCGTCCCAAAGCCATGCGAGCACTGAAGGAGCGCGTCGACGAGCTGGCCGCAATCTATGTCGACAAGATGGCCGGCGCGGGAGACGAATGCGACTTCGTCCAAGAGGTCGCGGTGAACTTCCCCCTGTACGTGATCCTGTCGCTGCTCGGTCTGCCCGAATCGGACTTCCCGTTCATGCTCAAGCTCACCCAGGAGTTGTTCGGCAGCGACGACGCGGAGTTCAAGCGGGGCACCACCACAGAGGACCAGCTCTTCGCGTTGCTCGACATGTTCGAGTATTTCAACCAGGTCACCGCGTCTCGGCGCGCGCACCCGACCGAGGATCTGGCGTCCGCCATCGCCAACGCCCGAATCGACGGCGAACCGCTCTCCGACATCGACACCGTGTCCTACTACTTGATCGTCGCCACCGCCGGCCATGACACCACCAGCGCGACGATCTCCGGCGGTTTGCTCGCCCTGATCGACAACCCCGATCAGCGCGACCGGTTGCGCGCCGAGCTTTCGCTCATGGCGCTGGCCACCGAGGAGATGATCCGCTGGGTGACGCCGGTGAAGGCCTTTATGCGGACCGCCGCGCGGGACACGACCGTGCGCGGCGTTCCGATCGCGGCCGGTGAATCACTTTTGCTCTCATATGTTTCGGCCAACCGCGACGAGGAAGTCTTCGGTGACCCATTCCGGTTCGACGTGGGACGCGACCCCAACAAGCATGTCGCGTTCGGTTACGGCGTGCACTTCTGTTTGGGCGCCGCCCTCGCCCGGATGGAGGTGAACAGCTTCTTCACCGAGTTGCTGCCGCGGCTGACGTCGATCGAGCTCACCGGCGCACCCGAATTCGTCGCGACGACGTTCGTCGGCGGACTCAAACACCTGCCGATTCGTTACTCGCTGACCTGAGCGGCCGACAGCATCTCGCGCAGGCGCCGGACGTCGACCTTGCCGGTCGATCCACGCGGAATTGCCTCGTCGGAGTCGACGAGCAGCCACACCGTAGGAACTTTGAACGAGCTCAGCAGCTTTCGGGCGGAGTCGCGAAGCTGCTGCGACGACATCCGGCCCGTGTCGCACACCACCGCTGCGCCGATCTGATCGCCGCCGGCTCCGGTGACGCTGGTGACAAACGCGCCCGCAACGCCGTCCAGGTTCCGCAGCGCTCGCTCCACCTCGCTGGGGTACACGGAGGCGCCGCTGACCTTGAACATGTCGTCGGCTCTGCCGTGATAGAACATGAAGCCGTTCTCGTCGAGGCGGCCCAGGTCCCCTGTGGAGTAGAAACCGTCGGAGGTGAACAGCTCCTCCCGGCTGCGCCGGCATATCCCGCGCAACGTGTGCGGGCCGCGGATCTGAATCATCCCCACGGTTCCGGTGGGCACCGCGCACCCGTTGTCGGGGTCCACGATCCGGACCTCCATGCCCTCGAACGGCTTACCGCAGCTGCCCCAAGCGGATCGGGGCATGTCGGTGTCGGCGGGGTAGCCGCAATACGGTCCGAAGGCCTCGGTCATTCCGAACAGCGTTGCCCTCGCCCCCGGCGCGGCGCGCGTGTCGGCCGGAAGCAGCGCCTCCAGGCTTCCCGGGCGCAACGCCGACAGGTCGGCGCCGGCCGAATGCGCATGGCGGGCCAGCGCTTCGGCCTGATCGGGCCATCCACGAAACAAGGTGACGCGTTCGCGCTCAAGGAGCCCCAGCGTGGTCTGCGGCCGCGGGAATTCTTCGGTGACGAGAGTCGCTCCGGCGAGCAACGCCGATAGGACGCCGCTGCCGAAGCCGCCGACCCAGAAGAACGGCATCGGCAGATACAGGCGCGTCGTCGCGTCGATGCACCGAGCGGCAAGTCCCGATGCGACGGCGGCCAATGCGTTGCCGTGGGAGTGCACCACACCCTTTGGCGGCCCGCTGCTGCCAGAGGTGAACATGACGACAAGCGGGTCGCTCGGCGTTACGTTGGCGCTCAGCGCATCGACGACCCGTACCGTCCGGTCAGATGCAGCGAAAGTCATTTGCTCGGCTGGCCAAACCCCACGCAGTGCAGGAAGTTTCGTCGTCCACCCACGCAGATCGTCGAGATAGCGGTGACCGCGGAACTCTTCCACCGAGATCAGAAACCGCACCGACGCAGCGCGTAGTTGCGCTGCCAGCTCCGGCGGCTTGAGCAGTGTGCTCAGCGGCACCAGTACCGCGCCGATCCGGGTGAGCGCGACCGCGATCTGCACCCAGCG
>JAFAWC010000314.1 GCA_019242135.1 Mycobacteriaceae bacterium
GAGGCGGCGGCGGGCATGGAGGCCCGCCGCGATGGCCCCACGGATGCCGGCCGCAGGCCGGCCCCACTACGCCAGGTTGGACCGGCGCGGGTAGGCCACCTCGGGCTCGGTCAGCACGTTGACGACCGCAGGCAGTCCCGCCCCGAAGGCCCGCTCCAGCGCGGGACGCAGCTCGGCGGGCGTCGATACCAGTTCACCGTGACCGCCGAGGGCGCGCACCACCTCGTCGTAGCGGGTGTTGGGCCGCAACTCGGCCACCACCGAATACCCGTACAACATCTCCATTGGATGCTTTTCCAGCGCCCAGATCCCGTTGTTGCCGATCACCGACACCACCGCAACGTCGTGGCGTACCAGCGTGTCCCATTCCATGCCGGAGAAACCGAACGCGCCGTCCCCCTGCAACAACACCACCTGGCGGTCGGGCCGCGCCAGCTTGGCGGCCAGCGCGTATCCGGGTCCGGACCCGAGGCACCCGAACGGCCCGCTGTCCAGCCAGGCACCCGGCACATAGCTGTCGATGACCCGCCCGGCGTAGGAGCCGAAGTCGCCGGCATCGATGACGACGACGGCGTCGCGGTCGAGCATGGGGGCGAGTTCGGCATAGACCCGCATGGGGTGCAACGGGGCGCGGTCGTCGGACAACTCGGCCCGCTCGGCCGCCCGCGCGGACCCTTCGGCGGCTCGCAGACTGGCGATCCACGATTCCCGGTCGGCAGAGGGGGCGTCGCCCAGCGCCGCAAGCACTGTCGACAGGTCGCCGTACAGCGCGGCCGCAACCGCTCTGGGGTGCGGGCGGGCCGGCTCGGCGCGGTCGGCGACGATCAGCGCGGTGTCGGCGCCGAAGACGGCGCCGAAGCCGAGCCGGAAATCCATCGGGACCCCGACGACCAGCGCGACGTCAGCCTCCTTGAGCGCCCGGGATCGGGCCCGGGAGAACGCCAACTCGTGGTCGGCGGGCACCACCCCGCGGGCCATGCCGTTCATCAGCACGGGGATCCGCGCCCGCTCGGCGAGTCCCAACAGAGCCGACTCGGCCCGCCCCCACCACACGTTGGTGCCGGCCATGATCACCGGTCGTTCGGCCGCGCCCAGCAGGTCTGCGGCACGTCCGAGCGCTGTCCCGTCGGCGTCCGGTGCGGCCGCGACCTCGCTCAGCGCGCCCGGCAATCCGCTGTCGGGGCCGTCGGAAAACACGTGGTCCATCGGGAAGTCGACGAACGCCACGCCGGACGGCGCGGTCACGCTGGCCCGCAGCGCCTCGTCGACGAGCATCGCCGCCGATTCCGCTGATGTCGCGGTCGCGGCGAACCGGGCCAGCGGCGCCACGAACGGGACGTGGTCGACCTCCTGCAGTGACCCCTGGCCCCAGCGCGCGGCCGGGGCACGGCCGCCCAGCACCACCAGCGGTGACTGGTTCTGCTGAGCCGCCGCCATCGCGCTCATCCCGTTGGTGACCCCTGGACCGGCGGTCAGCGCCGCTACTCCGGGGATTCTGGTCACCTTCGACCAGCCCTCGGCCGCGAACGCGGCGGTCTGCTCGTGGCGGGTGTCGATCAGCCGGATGCCTTCACTGCGACAACCGTCGTAGAACGAGAACAAGTGACCACCGGAGAGCGTGAACACGGTGTCGATGCCGCTGGCCTTCAGTCGCCGGGCGATCAGCCGGCCGGCGTGGACAGTGGGCGGAGCGTCGATGCTCATGTGGGCGAGCTTAAACGCTGGGAACGGGCTGAAAGCTTCCCGCTGAGGTAGCTTCGCCACGGAGTTCTTCAGGAGGGTGGCATGGAGTCGGAGCTGTTTTCCCCGTCGTATCCCTGGGCGAGGGCGCCGATGGATTCGCTGGTCTGGATGGGCAAGGCCTGGGTCATCAGCGCCGTGTGTCTGGTCGTCGTGCTGGTCGTGCTGCGCCATGTGACGGTGTGGGGCCGGCAGTACTGGCGCATCACCCGCGGCTACTTCGTCGGACCGCAGTCGATTCGGGTGTGGCTCATGCTCGGGGTGCTGCTGCTGTCGATCGTCGTGTCGGTGCGCCTCGACGTGCTGTTCAGCTATCAGGGCAATGACTTGTACACCGGCGCGCAAACAGCATTCGAGGGTGCCGCAGCTGGCAATCAGGCCGTTAAACAGTCGGGAGTCGAGGGGTTTTGGCTGTCGATCAAAGTGTTCAGCGTCTTGGCGACGTTTTTCATCGCGAGGCTGATGCTCGACCTGTATCTCACCCAGCGTTTCATCATCGCGTGGCGGATCTGGCTGACCGACCACCTGACCGGGGACTGGCTCGCCGGCCGGGCGTATTACCGGGGCCGGTTCATCGACGACACGATCGACAACCCGGACCAGCGCATCCAGCAGGACATCGACACCTTCACCACGGGCACCGGCGACGTGACAAACATGCCCTCCAAAGGATCCCGCGACACGTTGCTGTTCGGCGCAGTGGAGGGGGTGCTCTCGGTCATCTCGTTCGCGGCGATCCTGTGGAAGCTGTCGGGTCCGCTGACCTTCTTCGGCTTCACCTTCCCCAAGGCGATGTTTTGGATTGTTGTCACCATCGTGGTGGTCGCGACCCTGATCGCGTTCGGTATCGGCCGGCCGCTGATTTGGCTCAGTTTCCGCAACGAGAGGACCAACGCGGCGTTCCGGTACGCGCTGGTGCGGCTGCGCGACGCCGGTGAGGCGGTGGGTTTCTACCGGGGCGAACAGGCCGAGCGCCGGGAGTTGCGGCAGCGATTCTGGCCGATCATCGCCAACTATCGTCGCTTCCTGCGCCGGGCGATCTGGTTCAACGGCTGGAACTGGTCGATCAGCCAGGCAAATGTCGTGGTGCCGTGGATAGTTCAGGCGCCGCGCCTGTTCGCGGGACAGATCAAGTTCGGTGATGTGGGCCAGACCGCGACCGCGTACGGGAAGATCTCTGACTCGCTGTCGTTCTTCCGCAACTCCTATCAGTTGTTCGCGGTGTTCCGCGCGGCCATCATCCGCCTCGACGGGTTGGTCGACGCCAATGAGAGAGCGCGCCGACTGCCGACGATCGACACCGAGGACGCCGCGGACGACACCGTCGAGCTCATCGACATCGAGGTGCGCACTCCTGACGGCACACCACTGATTTCACCGCTGGGCCTGCACCTGGATCCTGGCGAGGGGCTGGTGATCACCGGTCCCTCGGGCAGCGGCAAGACGAGTCTGCTGCGCACCCTGGCACAGTTGTGGCCGTACGCGTCCGGGACGCTGCGCTACCCGAGCAGCGGTAACGAGACAATGTTCTTGTCGCAGCTGCCCTACGTCCCGCTGGGCGACCTGCGAGCGGTCGTGTCGTATCCCGCAGAGTCCGGTGACATTTCGGACACCCGACTCCAGGACGCCCTCGTCAAGGTTGCGTTGCCCCACCTCGTGGATCGCCTTGATGAGTTGCAGGACTGGGCCAAAGTCCTGTCCCCCGGCGAGCAGCAGCGTGTCGCATTCGCGCGCATCCTGCTGAACAAGCCGAAGGCGGTATTTCTCGACGAAGCCACCTCAGCACTCGACCCCGGTCTCGAAATGGCTCTGTACCAGCTGATTCGGAATGAGTGCCCGCACTCCGTGCTGGTCAGCGTCGGCCATCGGCCCACGATCGAGCACCACCACGACAAGCACCTGACCCTGCTGGGTGACGGGGGGCAGTGGCGGCTTCGGCCCGTCGAGACCGAGACAGCCTCGGTTTAGCCTGCCGGGAAACCGCGTTGCCCCGCCGCATGCGCTCCGGCGCGGCGCCCGAAGAACGACCCCTCCCCCAACTGCGTCCCGCTGGCGTAACCCTTACCGTCCTGCGCGATGTTCGACGCGCACGCCCCTGCGGCGTACAGCCCGGGGACCACAGTGCCGTCTTCGCGCAGTACTTCCCCGTCGACGGAGACGGCCACTCCGCCCATGGTGAATCCCGAATACATCGCTCGGCCGAGCGACAGGTCGAATGCGGCCCATGGCCCTTTGTCTTGGGGCGCAAGGTATTCAGGCCGCTTGTGGAAATCGGGGTCTTCCCCCCGCGCAGCATACTCGTTGTATCCCGTCAACGTCGTGACTAACTTCCCCTCGGGAATGCCGAGATCAAGCTCCATCTGCTCAACGGTCTCCCAACCGTCGATGAACCGGATCAGCGGCATCGCCGGCATCTCCGTGTGCGACTCGTCGACGATGAGAAACGCTGCGGCGTCTGGCTGCTCCATCACGAAGGCAGACGTGCGGGAGTGATACGAGTCCTCGGCGACGAAGCGCTGGCCCCGGTTGTTGACGATGACGCCGGTGAGCAGAACCTCCGGCGGATATGCCGCGGCGGTGATGAACATCTGGTCCATGTTCTTGGCGACTCCACCCGCCGAGATCCCCATCCGGATGCCCAGACCATCGTCATTGGGGTTGCCCAGAATGTACGGCTCCACAAGCCCGTGGTGTTTGGTACGCCGCTTCTGGCCAAGCGCTGGTGTGTGTTCCATGACCATCTCGGGGTTCATGGCGAATCCCCCCGCAGCGATGATTACCGCTTTCGCCTTGATCGCGCCGGTATCGGTGAAGTGCTTCCAGTGGACGCCGACCACGGCGCCGTCGTCAACGATGAGGTTGGTTACTCCTGTCTCATACCGGGTCTCCACGCCAAGGTCGTTCGCCCGTTCGATCAGGAGCTCGATGACCATGGCCGCGCCACCCAACTCACCCGGTACCGGCACGGAGTGGCCGCGCGGCGCAGGCTTCGCCTGCTCGCAGAACGGCCATACCAGCTCGTTGCCTGTGTACGAGAGGCCCTCGGTGCCCGGCGGGACGATGATCTTACCGGGACAGTAGCTGCGTTCGAACTGAAACCCCAACTGCTCCAGCCAGTTGAAGTGCTCGACGCTGCCTTCGCAGTACGCGCGAATCTTGTCGTGCTCGGGTTGCAACGAAACCGCGACCAGATACTTGTACATCTCCTCGGGTGAATCCGCGTGTCCGGTGGCCTGCTGCACGGCCGTGCCGCCACCCAGATAGAAGTGTCCGCCGGCCATGGCGGTGGTTCCGCCTGCAGCCGCGGCGCGCTCGAGCACCAGCACGCGTGCGCCTGCCGCAGCCGCGCTCACCGCGGCGCATCCGCCTGCGATCCCGAAGCCGATGACCACCACGTCGACGTCGTCCGACCACTGCTCGATGTCGCCGGCCCGCAGCGTCGGAGGAATGTCCAGACCAGACGCCTTTCCCGGCACCGGCTCGTCGCTGGTCACTTCTGCTCCTTCTTGACGTAGTCGAAGAAGGCCCGGATCTCGGCGGGGAAATGCGCAATCTCCAGATACGGCACGCCGGCTGCGGCCGCCGCCACGTACGCGAACTCCAGGCCGCCGGGCATGACGCCGCGCTGCACAACGGTGGCGCCACTGCCGGACACCTCGTCGAGCGTCTTCGCGACCCCATCGGAAGCTTCGATGCAGATGTGGTGCAGCCCGGGCCCGCGATCCTGCAGAAACTCGGTGTAGATGCTCTCCCCGGCGAGCGGTGCGATGAGCTCCAATTGCATGTCACCGGCGTAGCTCAGGGAGATGTCGGCCCGGA
>JAFAWC010000327.1 GCA_019242135.1 Mycobacteriaceae bacterium
AACGGCTTTCCGCCAACGGGATATGCGGCGCCGCTACCCTATCAACAGCGCCGAGGCGAATCGAGCACCCTGGCGACGTTGTCGGTGGTTTTCGCGTTCGTGTGCGCGCCGGTCGGGATAGCCCTCGGTCATCTGGCCCTTTCGCAGATCCGGCTCCGCGGCCAGGGCGGCCGCGAGCGTGCGCTGGTGGGACTGACCGTGTCCTACGCCATCAGTTTCGTCGCGGTGATGTCGCTGATCGTGATGGCGGCGGCGGCTTCCTCCGGCGATGTTTCGTCCTCGGCGAGCCCGTCGACGAGCACAGCGCCGACGTCAGCTGCCGCGCAGCCGACCACCACCGAGGTGACCCCCACGCCCCCGAAGACGCAGACGGTGAATGTCGATGACCTCCAGGTCGGCGACTGTGTCGAGGTCGAACAGACCGGACCGGATCCGAACCGACCGGGCTACGACTTCATCAAGGTCTATTCGGCCGCCTGCCAGCCCGGCGACAACATCTACCGCGTCGACCGCATCACCTCGCGGGCCGAGGACTGCCCGAAGACCTTCTTGGTCAACACGTCTGAGAACCTCTACGCGTGCATCTCCCGGATCATCTGAGGTGCGTGCGGCGCTAGCGCCCGGCCAGCATGCCGACGAACGATTCCAGGTTGCCGGCGATGCCGGGGGCAATCGGGCCGTCGGCTTCGGCCGAGGTGATGAGCTCGGCGGACACCCCGGTTGCGCTGGCGACCTCATCGACGGTCAGCTCGGCGCGGCGGCGGGCCGCGTACAGCCGCTGCCCCAAGGTGGCCTGTCCAGAGCGCGCGGCGCGCAGCATGAGCTCGTCGTAGCGCTTGCGGACCGTGCTCAAAGCGATGGCCAATTCCGGTGCGCCCCGGGCACTTCGGGTGGCATTGGCGGCCACGCTTTCAAGCCGTCGCAGGTCGGCGAGCACGGCGGCCACGCGCGGGCGGAACTCGGCGTCGGCGGGGTCGGGCAGAGCCTGGATCGCCGTTGTGAGCGTGCCCAGCGCGAGCTCGACGGTCTGGGCCATCAGCGGCGCGCCCACGCTGCTCGAAAGGGCCTCGGTGGTCTCCTCGTCCGGGCTCGCGGTGCCGTAGCGAATCCGGCTGATCATCCCGGGCGGCCACTGCAAGACGTCTTCGAGCTTGGCCAGCGTCTGCTTGCGGGGCCAACTGCGGCCCTTTTCGAACGCGATCAACGCACCGGCGTTCATGATCTTGTTGCGGGCAAGGCTGCGCTGCGCGATGCCGAGCTCTTCTCGGCGCGCGGCCACCGCGGCGCCCGCGCGGGCGATGCCCTCGTCGATCTCGCCCTCGAGCACCCACTCGGTGTGATCCTCGGCGGCTGCGCCGACGGGAACCGTCCGGTTCTCGTCGGACGGCTCGGTGAACGCGAACGTCACCGGGATGCCATCGGACTCACCCAGCGTGATCGTCATGCCGTCGACGACGACGAAGCTCGCTTGGCGGGCGCCGTCGAGATAGGTGCCGTTGCGGCTGTTGTCAACGGCCACCCAGCTGCCGCCGTCGGGCTGCAGCCGAAGGTGCGCACGGGAGATCCGCGGATCGTTGATCACCACTTGCGCCGGGGCCTCGCGCCCGATGACCACCGGGCGACCCTCGGCCCGGACGGTGTAGGCGGTGTCCGCGCAGCGGATCTGCAAATCCGGCGCGGAGGGCCGCGTGACATCCTGCCGAGTATCGATAGCCGCCCACCCTTCCCGTACTACTGCTACATCTTCGCTACGTTGATACTACACGCTACGTTGTTGCCGTAGCACGTAAGTACTACGTGTTGGTGAGCATCAGGTACTGAGCGGCGACCTGTTGGCGCACGTCGCGGCCCTGTTGGGACCACGCCTCGATCTCGAAGCGGTCGCCGAGGGCGAAGCAGCCGAACCGCGGAGTGTTGGATTCCTCGGGCTGGGTGAACTCGAAGCATTTCGCCGAGGACATGCCTGGCACCCCGTCGGTGGCTTTGGCTCCCGCCTTGGTCAGCGCCCACTTTACGGCCGAGTCGACCAGCAGGCGGGCGCCGGCGGCGTC
>JAFAWC010000353.1 GCA_019242135.1 Mycobacteriaceae bacterium
GCCTTGGTATCGGACCACCGCCGCCACCGCGGCCATCGCCGCTATCGGCACCGCCGCGATCGCCATCGTCGTATCGGCGGTTCTGCTGCTGTCGCATCACTCGCCGGGCGCTACGCACCACGTCATGACGACGACGACCGCCCCGGCCCCGTCATCTGCGTCGGCCACGACTCCATCCCCATCGATGACCACGACCGTCCCGCCCAGCCCCAGTCAAGCCCCGACGCCCGCTCAGCCCACCACCAACGCGCCGGTCGTCGTGGCGCCGCCGCCACCGCCACCGCACTCCGAACCGAGCAGACCCCCGCAGATCGGCGTGACGCGAAACCCGATCAGCGTTCGGCCGGCACCACGCGCGGCGTTCCCGAACAACTGAGATAGCTCACCGGCTAACATCAACCCCCGTGTCTCGTTACGGCCCGCCCGAAGACCCGAGTTACTACTCAGAACCCCCGCCCGAACACTGGGGGTACGGCCAGCAACCACCGGGCGGTCCACCCGGTCCGCCCGGCCCCCCGCAACGGCCTCCACGCCCGTGGTACCGCCAACCGTGGGCGTTCGTATTGTTCGGCGCGCTTATCGTGCTCCTGCTCGTGCTGATCATTCTGTTGCTGTTCGGCGGATCCAACTCCAACACGAAGCCGTTGACTCCGCTGCCGACCACGTCGCGCAACGCGACAACGACACCGACAACGAGCACCACGACCACCACCACGACGACCCCGGGCACCACGACCACCACCACCAACACCGGGACGAGCATCACGATCACGATGGGCACCAGCACGGTGACCATCCCGATCCCCGCGATCCCGGGGCTGCCGCTGCCGTAACGGGTCCCGGCTGCTGCCGTGACGAGTCCTCGGGCTGCCGCTGCCGTGACGAGTCCCGCGAGCTGCCGTCACGGGTCCCGGCTGCCGCTGCAGTTACGCTACGAGTACTGCGCCACAAGAGCTTCGGCACTGCGCGCCGCGGCACGGCAGGCCCGGGCGGTAAACGGATCGTTGAGCGGATGCTCGGCCCGCCGGCGCCAGCGCTGCGCGGCGGCGAACGCCGCACGGGGCCCGTCATCGGGCGCGTCGGCCGTCAGCCCGAGCCTGCTGGCCGCATCGGTGCCCGAGCCGCCGATGATCCGCCGCAGCGATGCCATCTCGTCCTCATTCAACGTCGTTGGCCGCGAAGATAATTGGCTGAGCAGCCGCAACTCTTCGAATGCATGCGTGTCGGCGAGCAGCGGATCGATATCGGCGAGGATCGCACCGGTGGCACCGATCGGATTGACCTCGACGAAACGCCTCAGCGACAGCAACGCCGTGTGCGACTTCAATAGCTCCGAGCGCTGCGCGAACTGCTGATCGATCACCTCGCGCAACGCCACCAGGCCGCTGCGCTCCACCAGCTCATCGGCCAACCTCACTGAATCCCCGACGCCGGAGCGCAACACCGCGATCGAAATCCGAATGCCGAACATCCCGAACCGGTTCAACAACTGCGCCCGGGCCGCGGCGTCCAGAGGTAGCGGGCTGTCTTCGCGCACAAAGCGATCTGCAGACAACATCGCCTTCGCCAACTCCGCCGCGTCCACGCCTGCCAGCTTTTGCAGCGCAACGAACTCATTTTGGCGCAGTGTCCGCGCGGTCAGCGCCAGCAGCCCCGACACCGGAACCACGGCCTGGCAGATGCCGGTCTTGGTCATCTCTTCGGTGAACCGCTTTGCGACGTCGTTCGCCGAGAGCATCGCGTCGATGCGCCCGGCGCCGATCTCATCGGCGCGTGAGGCCACCCCGATCACACCCAGCGCGCCCGCGGAGCCACCGACCAGCTCGCCGATCTGCTTGAGTAGCGCGACATCGGCCGCGTTGAGCGTGCGCAACAGAAAGACGACGGCATCCACCCGCGGAACACCGTCATCGGGAACCAGCAGGCGCAGCGTGCGCGCGGAGACGTCGCGGTTGAGCGACGAGGTGCCTGGAGTGTCGATGATCGTGGCGTCGATGAGCTCGCCGGCCGGCCATTCGACGTCGAGGTCGGCGACGTCGTCGGGATCGAGACTGCCGAATTCGAACGACAGCCCCCCGTTATCGCCGGGGTCGCGCGTGATCGGCACGTTGGAGCGGCGACCGCCGCGGTGGTTGGCGGTGACCTTGGGGGTGGGTCCGTGCCGGAACCACGTGACGATCCGGGTGGCCTCGGTGGCGTCGGTGGGTGCGATGTTCTCCCCGACGAGCGCGTTGACCAGCGTAGATTTACCGGCCTTCAGCGTCCCCGCCAGCGCGATGCGGATCGGCTGGTTCAGCCGCCAGCCGATCCATTCCAGCTCACCGTGCACATCCGCACGGTGCCGGTAGGTGGGGTCGTTGCGGTAAGCCCGGACCGTCCCACCGAGGATGGCGCGTACTCGATCGCTGGTGCTCACCGATGGAATTTTAGGTGCCGTAGTTGTCAGCCCCGCAGCGTGACGCGGGGCTGTGCGGGCGTCGGACCGGTGACCGCCGGCGGCGTTGCAACCAGTTCGGCGGCCGTGGCCGATACCTGGTTGAGGATGTTGAGCTGGCGCGAAAGCTCCGCGACGCGCTGGTTGCGTTCGTTCTCCTCGAGTCGCGCCGAGGTGAGCATCGCCTGCAGCGACTCGTTGATCGACCGGGTCGTCTGGTTCGCTATGCCGCGGTAGTGGTTTCGCAATTGGCGGTGAATGGCTTGCAGCCGGTCGCGGGATTCCTTGACGACGACGAACGTGATGTCGTCAACGAAGCGGCGCACGTTGTTCTTCGCCTCGTTGCGAATCCGCAGCATCCGGTTCTCCATATCCTCCTTAAAGGCCTTGCGGCCCAACAGGAGTCCGGCGCCGATCGACAGCGGATTGAACATACCGAGCCCTGCGAGCGAGCCGAGCATGCCAAACATCAGCACGCCGCCGTAGGACCCGCGCATCCCGCTCACCACCTTGCTGCTCGCGCTCACGGGCTTGGCTTCCATCCGGGCCAGCGACTTGAATCCGCCGAAGTTGGCGCCCATGTGGCGCGCGCTGATCTCCGGCGACTTCACTTCGGTCAACCCGGCCTCCACGAATGTCCGGGCCACCTCCTTGGCCAGCCCTTCGGCACGCTGGAACGCCCACACGAAGTTGTCGCCGACCGCTTCGGCGACGACCTGCTCGAGCTCGGTGCCGATCTCCGCCCAGTGCAGCGACGGGTCGCAGCCGTCGATCACGCTCTCGGTGTGTGCGGTGATCGCACGGAACCGCGCGCGCAGGTCGTGGTCGACGTCGGCGGTCAGGTCGGCGATCCCGTCGTTGAGCACCTGCTGCCACAGCGCCGACTGCTGCAGTGCGTCCTGCGCTTCGTCCTTGCGTCGTTCCAGTTCGGCGGTGAGCCGCTCGCGCAGCTCGGGATCGTTGAGCGCGGACAGCTCGGAATCCACCGCCAGGCTCAAATGGTCTGCGGTGGAACGCAGTTCGGTGATTACCTGATCTCGCACCCGGTCGTTCTCCCGGGACAGCACTTTGTCCGACAAGAACTGGACGATCGCGGGGAAATTCGACTCCTCGTTGAGTTCCTTGTCGTTGAGCGAGATCGCGTGGCTGCGCAGCAGCGACGAGGCCGGGATCACGGGGAGGTCGAGTCCAGCCCGCCGCAGGTGGGCGTGGTCGGCATCGACGACGGCCCGCCATTGCGGGTACAGGTCGGTTTTCGTCGCAACGATCGCGGCGACCGGGCAGATTTCGAACGCCTGCCGGATGAACGTCATCTCGGGTTCGGTGAACTCCTGGCTGGTGTCGCTGACCATCAGCATCGCGTCGGCGTCGGGCAGCAGCCCAAGCGTCGCCGACAGATGCGGCTGGCCGTGACCGCCGACCCCGGGGGTGTCGATGAACACCAGCCCGCCGGCCAGCAACGGGCTCGGCGCGATCACTTCGACCCGCAGCACCTGGCGCCCCCCGGCGGCCGGTGCGCGACGCAGGTCCTTGTTGATGTCGGCCATCGGGATTTCGACGGCCTCCACACCGCCGTCGGCGGCGGCGACGATGAGTTGCGCCGCAGGCTTCTCGCCGTGCAACACGACCGTGGTGAGCACTGTGGATTCGTCGTCGCCCACCCTGGCGACCGGCATGTTCAGCAGTGAATTGATCAGCTGGCTCTTGCCCTGCTTGAGCTGGCCGGCGATCACGACGCGGATCTGCGGGTCGGTGATCCGGTCTCTGGCCACCGCCAGCCGGGCGATCAGATCCTCGCGGTCGTTGGTCTCGGCGACCTTACGGGTGTGGTCGATCAGTTCGACGATGACGCCGACCCGGCGCGGATCACCGGGCTGCGACACTTCGGCCTCTCACGTCAGGCGTTGTCCTTCCCGTCGCTCCGCTCTTTCCGGTCGCCCCCTGTTTCCGGTCGCCCCGCTCTTTCCGGTCGCCCCGCTCCGCGTTTCCACGGTATGCGGCGCGAGTCTGGCGGGGACCATCGCGGTCCCCGCCAGATCGGCACCCTGACGGCTCAAAAACCGGCTCAGAAACCGGCTCAGAAACCGGAGTGCGGGTCGTGGGTGGGCTGGTGTGTGACGGTGGTGGTGTCGTGCACCGTGGTGTCGTGCGTCGGAGCGTACGTCGACTGGTTGTCGTGCACCGATGCGTTGTACGACGACGCAGAGTTGTCGTGCACCGAGTTGTCGTAGTTGGCGCTGTACTGGTTCGACGCCGAGAACTGCGACGAGCTGTCATGCACCGAGTTGTCAGCCACCGACGTCGTGTGGGTGTCGACCACGTTGTGAGTGTTGTTCACATTGTGGGTGTTGTCGACGCTGCTGGTGTTTCCCGTGCCGGCGATGTTCGTCGTGGTCTGGTTGCCGTGCACGGCAGTCCAGTTGCTGTTGCCCTGCGACGTGGTGTTGCCCTGGCCCGATGTCTGCACCACCGTGCCGTCGTGGTTGGTCACCACGTCGTGACCGGCCGCGGTGTTGCCCTGGTTGTACGAGTTGTCATTTCCCACCGTCACGTTCGATCCCGCGCCGGTGTGGATGTTGCCGTTGTTGACGGTGTTGCCGTTTCCCAGCACCGCGCCGTCGCCGCTGACGATGTCGCCGCGGTTGTTGCCGCTGATCGCCACTGCCCCCGGGCCGCTTGCGGTGGTGGTGGTCTTGTCGCCCAGCGTGATGTCGCCGAAGCCAAGGTTGAACGCACCCTGCTGCGCGTTGGCACCCGCGTCCTGGTTGGGGCTCAGCAGCGAGGTGTCGTTGTTGCTGAGCGTGTTCGGCGAGACGTCGGTCTGCGGCTCCCACGTCGGCGACCAGGTGGGCGAGGGAGCGAGCACGGGCTCCCAGCCGTAGTGATTGGTGAGTGCGGTCTGCAGGCCGGCGACCGGGTCGCCGTCGCCGAGCGCCAGGCTCGGCACCGCGGTGGAGGCCACCGACTGGATCTGCGCCGAGGTCACGTTGGACAGTCCGGCGTCCAGCATCGACTGGTCCGGATCGGCGACGAAGGACTGCGCGGCCACCGGGTCGCGGAACAGGTTCAAGATGAAGTCGATCAAGCTGATCATCGAAATGCCTTTCGGTTGTCTGCAGGCCGGCGCCCGGGCCGGCCCCCCTTCACCGGGCTGTCCGGTGATCCGGTTGCCACGGTATGGATCGTCGGCTACCACCGTAACGGGGTCGGCTCCCCTACCTCAAAGGCGCCATTCCGGGGTTGCTCAGCAACTTCGATTAGGGGATTAGGGGATTTATAGGTGCTGATGGGGGATTGCCCAGCGGTTTCCCAGATTCCGCTGGTGATTGCTGAAACGGGACCCCCGCACCGGCCGACGTCGGGGCACGCGCGGCGGGCCGCGCAAAGGATAGCGGGTCGAGCTATATCAACGGTGCATCGAAACCATGGGGGTCGTGACCCGCCCCGGGCTCGCCGTATCCCTGGTGGTCACTCAAGTGGTCGCTGAAGTGGTGGTCACCGAGGTGGTCGAATCCTGAATCGAACGCCGCGGGCTCGGCCGCTCCTGCCACGTCGTGCACACCGATGTCGGGCGCAGTCAACGGCTGGTCGAGGGCCGACAAGTGGGCACCGGGGTCGCCGAACACGTCGACACTGCTGTCTGGCGGGGCGACGGTCGGCTGGTCCGGCACCCCGGCGTGGGTCTCGACGACCGGCTGGGCACCCGGGGCAGGCAGGTGTTCGGAGAACGCGTCGAACGCCGCCGTCGCCGCCCCGCTGGCCCACACGTTGGCGTGACCGGCGGATTCGGTGCCGTAGGCGGGGGTGGCCATCGACATCGACTCAGAGACGACGGGAATCAGATTGTTGACGTCGACGCTGGTCACATGGCTCAGGTGGGCGTCGGCGATGGCCTGCTCCGGGTTTCCCGCGTACCGTGCAGCGGCATCGGGGTCGCGTACCAGCGACATCACGAAGTCGAGCAACTCGTTGGCCATGGACCCGATGTTATCGGTGTCCAGCTAATAACGGATCGGTGTCGAACCCACCGCGGGAAAGTCACCGTTAGGGGATATGGCGTTAGGGGGTACGGCGCGCTTAGGGGATGATCCGCGCGGCAGGCCGCACCAGCCGCTATCGTGATGACGGCTGCCAGGCGATCGGCCGCTTGGCGGGACTCAGCTGGCCGCGTCAACGACAAGGATTCCTCGAGATGACCGACTCCCTTGGGCTGTCCGTCGGGATGACCCACCTGGTCGCGGCGCGCGGCGGCGCTGCCCCGGTGTCGCGCCGCGCGGTGCTGACCCTGTACCCGAACCGGGCGCCCGAGGTCGGCCTGCCGTCGGAGAATCCGAACCTGACCGAGCCGGGCGTGGTGTTGTCCGGCTTCGTCGAGCGCGTCGGTGACCCTGTTCCGCTCGTCGCCTCCGACGGGTCGGCACATCAGGCGGACAGGTTGCTGGTCGAGGCCCTGGACGCGATGGCCCGCGCCCTCGGCGGGGGCTCGGCACCACCCTCACAGGTGGTCATCGCGGTGCCCGCGCACTGGGGTCCCGGCGTCCTTGGTGCGCTGCGAGCGATGTTGCGCACCAAGCCGAACCTGTCGCCCAACGGCGTTGCGCCGGCGTTGGTCCCCGATGCCCTTGCCGCGTTGGGTGCGCTGA
>JAFAWC010000387.1 GCA_019242135.1 Mycobacteriaceae bacterium
GAGGCGGCGGCGGACGCGTTGCGCATGGAGCTGACGCCGTGGAACATCGCGGTGGTGGTCGTCGAGCCCGCCCAAACCGACACCGACATGTGGCGTACCGCTGACGCGATGGTGGACGACACCGTCGCGGAGATGACCGACGACGCCCGACGGCTCTACGACAAACACCTTGCGGGGCTGAAGAAGTCGATCCCGATGTCGCAGAAAATCGCCGTTCCGCCTGAGAAGGTCTCTGCAGTGGTCGAGCACGCGCTCACCACCCGTCGTCCGCGCGCCCGCTACGTGGTCGGGCTGATGCCAAAAGCGCAGTTGGCGTTGATCTCCCCATTGCCGACCGGCATCCGCGATCGGGTGCTGCGCGGGGTGACCAAGCAGCCGGGCTGAGCCCCGCCGTGGCCGACTTCGTCAAGCGGAATCCCTCCGCGCCCGATGGGTTCTTCGCCTGCGAAGCCGCGGGTCTTGCGTGGCTCGGCGCAGTGGACGGTGGTGTGCCCTGTGCGCGGGTCATCCGGTACGACGACGCAGGCCTGACGCTGCGCCGGCTGACATCCGTTGCACCGTCACCGGATGCCGCGCGGGAATTCGGGGTGCGGCTCGCGGTCACCCACGACTCAGGCGCGGCGGGTTTCGGCGCTGCACCGGAGGGCTGGACGAAGCACGGCTTCTTCGGGCCGATGTCGCAGCCGCTGCCGATGTCGTTGACCCCGCATGACTCATGGGGTGAGTTCTATGCGGTCGAGCGACTGACGCCGATGGCGGAACGCGCGGCATCGCGGCTGTCGGCCAATGGCCGCGAACTGATGTCCGCTGTGGTAAAGCGTTGCGCTGCCGGAGACTTCGACACGGGCGACGGTCCCGTCCGGCTGCACGGCGACCTGTGGAGTGGGAACGTCATGTGGACCCCGGCAGGTGCGGTGCTCATCGATCCCGCTGCACACGGTGGTCATCGCGAAACCGACCTGGCGATGCTCGCGTTGTTCGGCTGTCCCTATCTGTCCGATGTCATTGAGGGCTATCAATCCGCGTGGAAGCTGTCGGCGGGTTGGGAGCGCCGGGTCGGGCTGCATCAGCTGTACCCGCTGCTGGCCCACGTCGTGCTGTTCGGCGGCGGGTACGCCCGGCAGGCCGAAGCGGCTGCTCGAAGTGTCAGTTGAACGCCAGCCAGCTGCACGCGCTCGTGCGAGTCACACAAGCATCGATCGGGATTTCACCAACAATAGCCTCAACATTCACACTGCCAATGAGCGTAACGGCACTGTTGCGATTCTGTATCGGTCGAATTGCCTTCTGCCGCTGCTGGTTTGCCCTGATGACGGTGGGTTCAGTTAGATCTGCCAGTCCTGGCTACCGTCGTTTCGCGGGTAGCTGCCGACCGAGTTCATCACCACGATGGGGTCGCCGATGCCGAAGTTGTTGTAGAACCACCGTGCGTTGGATGGGCTGATGTTGATGCAGCCGTGGCTCACGTTGCGCTGGCCCTGATCGGCCACCGACCACGGCGCGCTGTGGACGAAGTTGCCGCTGTTGTCGAATTGCACCGCCAACTTGACGTGAACGTTGTAGCCGTCCGGCGAGCCTTCGGACACTCCGTACGTCGCGGAATCCATATCGATGTCGGCGAACTTATCCTGAACGTAGTACGTGCCGTTGGGGGTGTCGTGACCCGGCTTACCCATCGATATCGGAAATACCTGCTCCACATTGCCGTTGCGGGTGATGGTCATCTGGTGGGTGGCGTTGTCGGCGGTGGCGATCAACGCGTCTCCGGTGGAGAAGCTGGACTTGGTCCCTGCCGCATCGATATTCACGGTGGTGTGGTCCGGCCAGAAGTCCAGCGGGCGCCAACGTACCTGCCTGTCGCTCATCCAGTAGAACTTTCCCGGGACCGGCGGGTTCGACTCGATGTGGATCGCAGCCTCGGCCATCGGCCGGTCGGTGACCGGCGCAGCGAAGTTGATAATGATCGGCTTGGCCACCCCAACCGTGGCTCCGTTGGACGGATTGATGGTCGGTGCGCTGAATGGCGTTGTGCCGTCGACGGGTTCGGTGTTTTGACCAGGGGGCGTCTCCTCCGGAGGGGTGGCAGGAGACGGGGCTGCCGGATCGGCCGCCGGCGCCGGGTCACTCGGCGCTGCCGCCTGGTCAATGACTTCGGCCGGCGCGGGTGTGGTCCCGGGAGGAACTTCGGATTCCGAGTCGGCCAGCACGGGTGCCTTCGCCCCGATCGTGGCAGCGACAATCGTCAGTGCAGCCAGTGCCGTAGCTGCGCGAATTCCCAGCGGGCTTCTCATTCGCACCCTCCCTGTGTGATACCGGCGCCCCGGCGCGGCCCGTGTGCACTGGGGCTAACTGGCAAGGACACCAAAATGATCGCTGTTCTAACTGGGAGGCATTAACGTGCGGCACAACGAATGAAATACGAATCAGATACAAATTGGCGCCATGTCAGAGCTTCGTGCCCCGTTACGGATTGCACCCACCGGTCTCGGTTACGGCGGGACGCCGCGTACGTTGATGCTGTGTCGCTAGTTAACACGGCTCTGTTGCCGCTCCGGATCGCCCGCCACATCGCCGGTGCAGTGCTCGACGTCGTCACGCCGTCCCCACTGCCAGTCGGCGAGCCTGTCGTCGTCGGCGGGATGCCCGAGGGTGTGCCGCCGGCGGCCACGCGGTCAGAGCCAACCCTGCCCGCGCCGGCGGGATGGCCGTTCGGCGAGCAGTTCCCGCGCACGTGTGGCACGAGCCGGGTGGCCGGGGGCGCGCTGTTCTGGACGGATTTCATCTACGACGATCACGGCGCAACCGGCATCCTCGTCGATGTCCCGACCGGGGGGCTGGCGCCGCCGCGGGGCACCTACATCTACCCGCCCGGGCCGGCTGCCCGCAACGGCGCCGACATCTTTCGGGTCGGCATCGGACTCACGGAGACCGACAGCTGGTGGCGTATCGACTGGAACACGTTGATCGATCCATCGGTACCCATCGGGCTGTTCACGTTCAACACCAACAGCGGTCGCGCCGGCACCGACCAATGGCCCGCAGGGGCGCGCGTGCGCTCGGCCGACATCGACCTGGCGCTACTGATCTCCGCCGCGGGCGCGTCCCTGATCGACCCGGTCAGCGGCACCGGCACTGCCGTCGAGCACTCGGTGGACACGGACTCGCGCTCGTTTCTGGCGCGGGTACCGCGCTCACTGGTCGAACCGACCGGGACGTGGACGGTTCGGATGGGCGCCGGGCTGGCCAACGAGAGCGGCGACGGGTTCGCGGACGTGCACGGCGGCGCGCTGCCCGGGCAGCCCCGGATCTACAACGTCGCGTTTCGCACCCATGCGCAGGAGACAGCGCTTTTGAACCTGTGGTCGGATGCCGCGCAAGCGGACGCTCTGAGCCACGGCGACGTGTCGAGATTCTCGGTGGCCGTGGCGTGGGATCGGCTGGCCGCCGGCTCTGCCACCGACGAGCCGGTGGTGACCGGCAGCTCGATTCGCTGGTACGTGTCATCAGCTGACCTGGGTCAGGGCGTCGCCGCTACTAACATTTTGAGCACCAAGCCGCAGTTCCTCGGCCGGGTGCAGCCTTACTCGGTGTGCTTACCGACGACGTATGAGCCGGGACAAAAGCTGCCGCTGACCCTGCTGCTGCATTCGCTGGCGTTAGGGCAGAACCAGTTCACGGTGATCGATCCCCGGCTGTTGCAGGAGGTCTGCGAGCGGAGGAACTCGGTGGTGGTGACGCCGCTGGCCCGCGGACCGTCCTGCTGGTACTTCGACGAGGGAGAGCTCGACGTGTGGGAGGTGTGGGCGCGGGTGGCCGAACAACTCGGCGCCGATCCCACCCGCACCGTCGTCACCGGCTACTCGATGGGCGGCTATGCGGCCTACAAGTTCGGGCTGAGCTATCCGGAGGTGTTCGGGCAGGCCGTCGTGCTGGCCGGGCCGCCGGCCTGCGGGGTCAAGCTCCCGCCGGACATTGACATCGCGGCCAATCTCGATCCCGCTTCGCACTGCGGAGCAGAGGGTGACACGTACAAGCTGCTGGAGAACGCCCGCTGGCTTCCCTTCGTCATCGCCCACGGCATGCTCGACGAGCTGGTGCCCTATCTCGGTGTGGTGCAGCAGGCGCTGGGACTGGACCGGCTCGGTTACCGATACCGGTTCACCAGTTACCTTCTCGAGGACCACATCGTGTTCGCGGTGCAGGACAGGTTCGAGGATCCGATCTCGCACATGAGCATGGGATTGCGCCAACCGGACCCGGGGCACATCACCTTCGCGTGGTATCCGCAGCTGGTGCGATCCGAGCTCGGTATCGGCCCGCACCGCGTGTGGTGGTTGTCAGACCTGAAGGCCGACGCCGGGGTGACGGCGCGGCGGGGCGCATTGGCCAAGGTCGACGCGCGCTCGCATGCGCGGCCCGACCCGGTCCGCACGGTGCGCCGGCATGGCAGCTTTCTGCCGCACCTGATCCCGACCCCCGGGGTCGTCGTCGAGCAGACGTGGGTTGGCGGGAGTGCCGCTCCGCCGCAGCCGTATCTGACGCTGGATCTCAGCGGGGTGGGCTCGCTGACTCTGGACGTCGCGCGCGCCGGACTTGCCTCCCTTGCGGTGTCGACGATAGCGGTGTCGACCGATGTGGTGGTGACGGTCACGCTTGCTGCTCTGCCGGCAGGCGTGGAGGTGTCCTTGGACGGCAATAAGAGTGAGGCGACGGTGGTGGTGGAGGTCGGGCGCCATCAGATTGTGTTGAAGAGGACGTGATCCGATAGCCGCTGGTATGCGTGGCTGCTGCGACAAGCTGCGACCGGTTAGTGGATTGTCGGTGCCTTGTGGGATCGTGCGGTCATGAGACGCACGACGGCTTTCACCTCGGTCTTCGCTGTGTCGGTGATCATCGCGCTGGTCGTCGGCTGCACTCCGACGGCTGCGGCGCAGGTGGCGGTCGGACCGGGGCCGACGGACTACACCGTGCAAGCCCAACCCGCGCCGGGCAGCTGCCACTACCGAACTGCTGCGAACGGCGAGACGCTGCCCGACCCGGCCTGCACACCGGGAGCGACGAACCCCAAGGTCACCCAGGACACGTTGGACACCACGATCTGTCGTACCGGGTACACAAAGTCGATCCGCCCGTCGAAGAAGATCACCGAAGCCGAAAAGCAGGCCAACGCGGCGGCGTACGGCTACACCGGACCGCTCTCGGGTGTGGAGTTCGATCACCTGGTGCCGCTGGAGGTGGGCGGTGACCCGAACGATCCCCGCAATCTGTGGGTGGAGCCAGGGGCGTCGCCCAACCCGAAGGACGGGGTGGAGTCGCAGCTGCACGACCTGGTGTGCGCGCGGGCGGTGCCGCTGGCAGCCGCGCAGCAGGCGATCGCCGATGACTGGACGACCGCTCTTGCGGCTGTCCGCTGATACTCAGGTAGCCGGCCCGCGGACCGACCGTGTCATGCCGCCAGCCCGGCGGCCATCTCCCACACCAGGATTTCGGCCGGCTCGACGGCTGTGACGCGTTGGCCGCCGGACGCGGTGAAGCGCACGGCATCACCCTCGGTGAGCTCGCCGGCGCCTTCCAACGTGACGCGGCCACGCGCCACGAACAGGTGAAGATAGGGCGCCTGCGGCAACTCAACGCTGTCGCCGACGGACAGCCGCGCGCCGTGCAGCGCGGCGTAGCGGTTGTGAATCGTGATCGCCGACCTGTCGCGGTGCTCGGGCATGCCGGAGGCGATCGTCACGAGTCCGCCGCGCAGCAGCTCGTCGTCGATTTCGAGCTGCTGGTACCCGGGAGTGATGCCCGCCTCGTCGGGCACGACCCACATCTGCACGAAGTGGACCGGCTCGGAATGTGATTCGCCGCCCGTGAGCCGCCACGAGTCGTTCTTCTCCGAGTGCAAGATCCCGGTGCCTGCCGACATGCGCTGGGCCAGGCCCGGGTAGATCACGCCGGCATGACCTGTCGAGTCCTGGTGAACCAGCGACCCGCGCAGCACCCACGTGACGATCTCCATGTCGCGGTGGGGGTGGGTCTCAAAGCCGGTCCCCGGCTTGACGATGTCGTCGTTGTTGACCAGGAGCAGACCGTGGTGGGTGTTGTCGGGATCGTAGTGCTGGCCGAACGAGAACGAATGCTTGGAGTCCAGCCAGGAGATCTTCGTCGCGGCACGCTCGGCCGCACGCCTGATGTCGATGACGGGGGCAGTGGTCATGCTCACTCCTGTGGTCGAGGCCAGCGTAAGTCGGGCCGGCACTGGACACCACAACGTAGATGATGTGTCATGTATTCCGATGTGGTTGACCGACGAGCAGCAGCGGGTGTGGCGCGGATACCTCGCGATGGTCGGGGGCCTGGAAGCGGCGATGAATCGGCAGTTGCAGCGCGACTGCGGCCTGTCGCTGGCCGACTACGAGGTGCTGGTCCGGCTGTCTGAGCGGGGACCGCAGCGGGTCTACGAGGTGGCCGAGGCGCTGAGCTGGGAGCAGAGCCGGTTGTCTCATCAGCTGCGTCGGATGCGCGATCGCGGGCTGCTCATCCGGCGCGCCAGCCGCGATGACCGGCGCGGCGCCACGATCGACATCACATCGGCGGGCAGCGCGGCGCTGCGCGATGCCGCGCCGGGCCATGCCGATCTGGTCCGCGCCACGGTGTTCGACGGGATGAGCGCAGCCGAACTGCAGGCGGTCGGTTCGCTGATCGATCGCGTGTTGGGCCGGTTGGCTACCAGTCCGCCTCGTCGTAGCGGATGACTCCGCGGATGTTCTTGCCGTCGAGCATGTCCTGGTAACCCTTGTTGATGTCCTCGAGGCGGTAGGTGGTGGTGACCATCTCGTCGACCTTCAGCAGACCCGACTTGTAGAGCCCGACCAGCCGCGGGGTTTCGATGTGGCTGCTGCCGCCGCCGAAAATGTTGCCCTTCAAGGTTTTCTGCAACATCGTGAATAAAAACAGGTTGAGCTTGACGTCGGCGTCGGTCATTGCACCCATGCCGGTCACCACACAGGTACCGGTCTTGGCGGTCAGCGTCATCGCCTCCTCGACGTATTCACCGCGCATGTCGCCGACCGCGATGATCGTCGTCTCCGCCATGACGCCGTCGGTGAGGTTGATGAGGGGTTCGATCGCGGCGGCCATCGACTCGTAGACCTGTGTTGCGCCGAGCTTGATCGCCTGGTCGCGCTTGAATTCGACCGGGTCGATCGCGACGACGTTGCGGGCGCCGGCGATCACCGCGCCCTGCAGCGCGCTGGCGCCGATGCCGCCGATACCGACGATGACCACCGTCTCACCCGGTTGCACGTCGGCCACGTTGACGGCCGAGCCGAAGCCGGTGGGCACCGCGCAACCCATGATCGCGGCCGACTCGAACGGCACGCTGTCATCGATCTTGACGACGGAGTCCTTGTGCACGGTCATGTAGGGCGCGAAGGTGCCGAGCAGGTTCATCGGCGACACCTCTGTGGACCCGGCGTGCACGCGGCTGGTGCCGTCGGCGATCGCCTTGCCGCCGAGCAGGACAGCACCCCGGTCGCACAGCGATCGAAAGCCCTTCAGGCACGGCCGGCACTGTCCGCAGGCGGGGATGAACGCGAGGATGACGTGGTCGCCCTCGTGGATGCCGGTGACGCCCTTGCCCACCTTCGTCACGACGCCGGCGCCCTCATGTCCGCCAAGGGCCGGCAGGGCTATCGGGGTGTTGCCGTTCACCAGGTGATAGTCGGAATGGCACATGCCCGCCGCGTGCATCCTGATCTGCACTTCGTCGGCCACGGGGTCGCCGACGTCGATCTCGTCGACGGTGAACGCAGAATTGAGCTCCCACAAAAGAGCACCCTTGGTCTTCATGGGCCGCCATCATAGAACACGTTTCAGTATGGGCCATGACTAGGGCTGTTAGCTGCAGCTTCGGTGCACTAGACATTGTTACGTGTCAAGGTCGCGATTGGGTGCCGAGAAGGCGGTTACTTGGGGCGTGTATTTGATGTGTATCGTAGGTGTATGGTGCGGACCAATATCGATATCGATGAGGACCTCGTGGCCGAGGTGATGCGCAGATTCGGCGTGACTACCAAGAAGCAAGCCGTTGACTTGGCCTTGCGGCGCGTTGTCGGCGTACCGCTGAGCCGCGAGTTTCTCCTGGCGCTCGAAGGGGTCGGCTGGGACGGAGACCTTGAGGGCCTACGGAGCGAGCAGGGCCGGGAATTCTGATGATCCTGATCGACACGTCGGCATGGATCGAGCACTTCCGCGCGACTGGATCGGCTGCTGCGGAAGAAGTGCGCCGGCTGGTATCCGCTGAAACCGACCAGATAGCGATATGTGAGCCGGTCGCGATGGAGATCCTGGCCGGAGCAACCGATGACAACGCGCACACGAAGCTCGAACAACTTGTGAACGGACTGCCTTCGCTACGTTTGGACAGCGCAGTCGACTTTCGTGCCGCCGCCGCGATTTATCGTGCCGCGCGGCAGAGCGGTCAGACGATCCGCAGCCTAACCGACTGTCTCATCGCGGCAGTTGCGATCCGGCACGGGGCGCGCGTCGTCCACCGGGATGTTGATTTTGATGTCATCGCAGCGCTGACCAGCCTCGATGCCGCATCAGTTCGATAAGTGCCGGTGCTGGATCAAGCCTGCGCCGCGCGCCAGCGGGTCCCGGTGATGACGCCTGTCGGCGCATCCGAATACGCCGCGCGCCTGGTCGGCCGGCTGATCGCGACCGCGTCCACCACCACCGCGGTGACATCGTCGCGGCCGCCGGCCGCGGTGACGGCGTCGACCAATGCGTCCGCGGCGGCCTGCGGGTCGCGCACCGTCCGCAGCAGCCGTTGGATGGTCATCTGGTCGACGACCGATGAAAGCCCGTCCGAGCAGACCAAAATCCGGTCACCGACGCGCACCCTTTCCTGCGACAGGTCGGGCACGTGCTCGTTTCCACTAAATAACGCTTTGCTCAGCAATCTCTGAAGCGGCGGCAGTGACTCTGAGTTGTCGATCACCCCGGCGTCGACCAGCTTCTGCACGAGCGAGTGGTCGGTGCTGAGCTGGCGCAATCCGGTGGCGTCCAACCGGTAGGTGCGCGAGTCGCCCAGATTCAGCACCATCCAGCACGGCACGCCCTCGTTCTCGGTGAGGATCACACCACTGATCGTCGTGCCCGGCGGCTTGCCGCCGTCACTGACCGGAATCCGCGCAATGCGGTCCCGCGCGTCGGCAACAGCGCTGCTGAACTTCTCTGGGGTCACCGGCTGGCGAGCGCCCAGATTCAGCAGTGCGCGCACCGCTTCGCGACTCGCCAGGTGCCCGCCGCTGTGGGTGCCGATCCCGTCGGCGACGACGAACACCGGTGCGGCCGCGCCGAAGGAATCCTCGTTACGCTCACGTCCCGTGCCGGCGCGGGTAGCCGCCCCCCAGTGCAGGGTCACCGCGCCGCTCACTGCCCGGCTGTCGACGTTGCAGACCCGAATGTGGCGAGCGCCGAAGTGGATCGTCGACCCCGGTGGCACGTCGACCACCCGACCGGGCTCCAGGGGTGTGCGTTGTCCGTCGAACTCGATGTCGGATCCGTTAGTGGAGTGACAATCTCGTATCCACAGCCCCGCGTTGCCCAGCCCGAACTCGAGATGCGTGCGGGACACCGAGCACGTCGGGTCGGTCAGGCTCAGCAGGTGCGCGGTACGGTCGCCGGCACGCACCGTGGGCTCGCGGCCAATCAGTCCGCGCCCTCGCACGACCACAAACGACCCGTCATCGAATTCCAGCCCGATCCGCGCCTGCCGACGAGGGGGTCGCGGGGGGACGATGGGTCGTGCGCCGGTCCATCCGGGCGGACGCACGCGAATCGAGATGGTCGTCGGGGCGCCATGGCGACCCCCCGGCGCAGTTCCGGCGGGGTTGACAGCTGTGCGCAGACGGTGAGTGTCTGTCCGGGCGGGTCTAGCGTCGACCATGGGCAAACCCATTATCGCCGTGCCAGCGTCGGTCGCCAACTTCACACTCCGTGGTTACCCAATGGGGGCGGCGGGAAACGTGAAACGCCAGTTCTGTGCAGCTTTCCGGCAGCTGAACAGCGGGGGAAATCAGACTGACGCGACGGTTAAGCGTGTTCACGGCCGTCTGCGCGGGCCGGACAATGTCATCAGGCGTGTCCGCCGAGGAATGAACCCGAAATGGCAGCGTGCGGCTGACCGCTGCACGCAGATGAGACGAGGAAACCATGAAGACAAGGACCATCGCGTCGGCAATCCTGCCGTTGGCTCTGGCCGTCGCTGCCTCCGGGGGGATCGCGGCAGCGGCCAATCCCACCTCGGCCGGGTTCGGAGCCCGTGAACAGCTGTTCGACGGCGCCGCCGTCACCGGCTGGACGGTTACGGATCTGAGGGCCAGCAGCGACGTCATCCCGTACCCGGTCGCGGGCCGGCTCTACGAGGCCACCGCGACGGTGGAAGCCGACCAGGGCACGGTCACGCCGGTCGTCTCGAACCTGAACGCCCGGGCCACAAGCGGGGACACCTACCGGGCGCTCTACAACGTCGCGACGCCACAGGGTGTCAACCCGGCGGCGCTGCCGGAAGGGGCGAAATCGACGGGCAAGATCTACTTCGACGTCACGGGCGCGAACCCCAGCTCGGTCGTTTACAACGACGGATCGCAAGACTTGCTGATCTGGACCGGCGGTGCGTCGGCAGCCGCGCCGCCCGCTGCAGCCCCAGCCGGCCCGGCACCCGCCGCTGCGCCGCCCGCCGCGCCGGCGCCCGCCGCGCCACCGGCAGCGGCTCCGAGCACGGCGGCTCCGACCACGTCGGCTCCGGCGCCCGCCGCGCCCGCCGCGTCTGCAAGCAATCCCTCCGGGAACATGCCCGCCGCCTCCACCGGAGCTTCCAGCGCCGCGACGAGCAGCATGCCGTCCGGTACCACCCCGGCCGGGGCCACCACGACGGGGGTTTCTGGGATTTCCGCTGGTAGCGCCGGGCCGGGCGGCAACCCCGCCGGCAGGACCTAGCGGGTCAGGCCGCTTGGGCGGTGTGCGGCGGCGTTTGACTACAGAGAGTCGGGTAGGCCGAACTTCGCAAACAGCGTGATGTCGAAAAACGCCACCACATGGGCGACGCCGTCGGTGGTGAAGTCGACGACGTGCAACTGAAACGGAAGATGTGTGTCGCCCTCACGCATGTACATCGCGGCGGCGCTCTGCCCGTTGGCCGACACGGGGATGAGCTTCATGTCGCCCGCACGCTGCGCGGGACACTGCACCTGAATGAGTGAGCCGATGGTCTGCGGTCTCCGATACCAGCTGTCATAGGGCGGCATCTCCCAAACCGCTTCGGCGGTAAACATTTTGACCAGACCGTCGATGTCGTAGTTCTCGAACGCGGCGATGTAGCGCGCCAGGCGGTCCTGTGACTCGGGCGAATCCGGTGCCGCCAATCGGTCATCGGCGCTGGGGCCAACGGCGTCAAGCTGCGCGCGCGCCCGCTGCAGCAGACTGTTCACCGCGGCCGTTGACGTGCCGATCGCGTCGGCGACCTCGGCGGCCTTCCACTGCAGCACATCTCGCAACACGAGCACTGCCCGCTGCCGGGCCGACAGGTGCTGCAGCGCGGCGACGAACGCCAGCCGCACCGACTCGCGGCCGCCGACGATCACCGAAGGGTCGGCCGGATCGGCGGTGGTCGGCAGCGGCTCCAGCCACGGCACCTCACCGCGCTCGACAAGCTGGTCGGCCGGGTCGGCACTCTCGCTGCCCAGCCCCGAGGGCAACGGCCGGCGTTGCCTGCCCTGCAGAGCGGTCAGGCAGGTGTTCGTCGCGATCCGGTACAGCCACGTCCGCAACGACGACTGCCCCTTGAAGCCCGAATACGCCTTCCACGCCCGCAGATACGTCTCCTGCACCAGGTCCTCGGCGTCGTGCAGCGAGCCCGTCATCCGGTAGCAGTGTGCCAGGAGCTCGCGGCGGTGCGGCTCGGCCTGGACCAGGAATTCGTCGTCTGATTCGCGGGCGAGGACGCTCACGGGAGCGAGCTTACGCGGGGCGTTATCTGTACCCTTCGCTGATGGCCACCACCCGCACCGAACGGTCGTTCGACGGCGCCGGCGGCGTCCGAATCGTCTACGACGTGTGGACTCCGGAGGGCACCCCCCGCGGAGTCGTCGTGCTGTCGCACGGATACGCCGAGCACGCCCGCCGCTACGACCACGTCGCGCAGCGGTTCGGTGACGCCGGTCTGGTCACGTACGCGCTCGACCATCGCGGCCATGGCCGGTCGGCCGGCAAGCGGGTGTGGCTCAAACGGCTGTCGGACTACACCGATGACTTCGCAGCGCTCGTCGACATCGCCGCCCGCGACCATCCCGACCTGAAGCGGGTGGTGCTCGGTCACAGTATGGGCGGCGGGATCGTGTTCGCCTACGGAGCCGAACACCCCGACGCCTACAGCGCGATGGTGCTGTCCGGGCCGGCGGTGGCGGCGCAGCTGGAGGTCCCGAAGGCTCTCGCGGTCGCGGCGAAAATGCTCGGGTCGACCGTCCCCGGGGCGGCGGTCCGTACTCTCGACGCCGACGCGGTGTCCCGCGACCCCGAGGTGGTGGCCACGTACAAGGCCGATCCGTTGGTCTACCACGGGAAGTTCCCCGCCGGCATCTCCCGCGCGTTGTTGATCGTCGGCGAGAACCAGCCGCGGCTGGCGGCCAAGCTGACTGCACCGCTACTCATCGTCCACGGCGAGGACGACCGCCTGGTCAGTGTCGAAGGCAGCCGCATGCTGGCCGGAAACGCCGCGTCGGAGGAGGTGGCGCTCAAGGTCTACCCCGGGCTGTTTCACGAGGTCTTCAACGAACCGGAGAAGGACCGGGTGCTCGACGACGTGACGTCGTGGATCGTGACCCATCTGTGAGACGCGTTATGCGTCAACAGATCTGGTGGCTTGTCGCGGCGCTGGTGTGGGTGGGCGCCTGCTCCTCGCCACACCCCAAGGCAGCGGCCACGTGGGTGGACGACGAAGTGAGCTTCGTCGCCGACGGGCTGACGATCTACGGCACCTACCGGCACCGCGCCGATTCGCCGACCGGACCGGCGGCGCTGCTGATCGGGGAGAGCGGCAACACCGACCGCAACGGCGACAACGCCGTGGCCGGACGGATCGGCACCTTGCGCAC
>JAFAWC010000512.1 GCA_019242135.1 Mycobacteriaceae bacterium
TATGGACCCGTTCCTGCCTAACGAGGGTTCGCCCGGCCGGGGACCGTTTCTGGCACCGGGTTCGGTGCTTGCCATCGAACCGATGCTCACCCTCGGCACGACGAAGACCGTGGTTCTCGACGATCAGTGGACGGTCGTGACCGCGGACGGGTCCCGGGCGGCACACTGGGAACACACGGTGGCGGCGACCGACGACGGGCCTCGGATCCTGACAATCGGCTGACGCATTCATTGAACCGGACGATCAGCCGGTTCGTGTCCTCACCGGGAGGTCGGTGATGGAGGCTCCGGAGACGGCGCTGATGCGGGTGCTGTTCGACGAGCACGCCGCGGCCCTGTGGCGCTACGCGATGAGGCTCACGGGCGACCGTGCGCGCGCAGAGGACGTCGTCCAGGAGACGCTGTTGCGGGCCTGGCAGCATCCCGGCGTGATCGACGACAGTGAGCGCTCGGCACGCGCCTGGCTGTTCACGGTCGCCAGAAACATGATCATCGACGAGCGGCGCAGCGCCCGATTCCGCAACGAGGTCGGTTCGCTGGAAAAGGCCCCCGAGGACACCGGCCCCAACGAGGTGGACTCGGCGCTGGACCGGCTGCTGATCGGTGACGCGATGGCGCAATTGTCCGCCGACCACCGCGCGGTGATCCGCCGTTCGTATTATTTGGGCTGGTCGACCGCCCAGATCGCGGCGGATCTCGATATCGCTGAGGGCACGGTGAAGTCCAGGTTGCACTACGCGCTTCGTGCACTGCGGCTGACACTTCAGGAGATGGGGGTGACGCGATGAGCCAGCCAGGTGGCGCGGCAATTCCCTTCGGCCGCAAGCAATCCGCATCTGCCGAGGACCACGAGTACGCGATGTGGGATGCCGCCTACGTGCTGGGTTCGTTGTCGTCCGCCGAGCGGCGCGAGTTTGAAACGCACATGGGCACGTGCCCCTCGTGCCGGCAGGCGGTGGCCGAGATCAGCGGTATGCCCGCGCTGCTGTCGCGGCTTCAGGCCGACGACGTCGCCGAGATCGATGAACACGGACAGGCAGCGAGCGCACCGCCGCCGCTGCGACCGGAGCTGCTCACGACGCTGATGAAGAAGGTGATGTGGCGGCGTCGACGATCTCGCGTGATGACCTGGGCGGTCGCTGCCACGGCGGCCGCGGTGCTGGTCGTCGGCGTGTTTGTGGCGTGGCGATCCAACCCCGCCGGCCTTACCCCGGCGCCGCCCCCGCAGGCGAGCGCGTCCGCGCTGGTAATGACGCCGGTGATGCCGACGACAATGAGCGCGACGATCACCCTCAGCGGCCATCGGTGGGGCACGCAGATCGAGATGAATTGCACTTACGGGGTGGAGACCCGAGGCGCTTCCGACGACCAGAGCGACGAGGCCGGGGACAAGCTGGCAATGGTGGTCGTCGGCCGCGATGGTAGCCAGACACGGCTGGCCACCTGGGTGGGATTGGCCGGTGTCACCGCGTCACCCGGCGGCAGCACGTCGCTGACGATCGATCAGATCGCTGCGGTGCAAGTGGTTTCCGCCGATGACGGCAACGTGCTGTTGCAACGCACGATGTAATCGGGATCACACTTGGGCCCAGCGGCCCGATGAACCGAAGTTGCTCGCGCCTCGTGTCCTAGTCAAGCAGCAACGCAAGGGGACTCCATGGCACGGCAGTATCGGGTGGTCGACCACATCGTCGAGCGTCTCGCCGCCATCGACGTCACGCACATCTTCGGTGTGGACGGCGCCAACATCGAAGACCTCTACGACGCGGCGCACTTTCGGACCGACATCACCGCGGTGCTGGCCAAGCACGAGTTCTCCGCTGCCACAATGGCGGACGGCTACAGCCGAAGTGGCGCGGGACTGGGCGTCGTCGCGGCCACCTCGGGTGGCGGTGCGCTCAACATCGTGCCCGGCCTGGGCGAAGCGCTGGCGAGCCGGGTTCCGGTGCTGGCTCTGATAGGGCAGCCGCCCACTGCCCTCGACGGCCGTGGAAGCTTCCAGGATCTCAGCGGCCGCAACGGCGCGCTGGATGCCGAGGCGCTGTTCTCGACGGTGTCGGTGCACTGTCACCGGGTTACCGAACCGGCAGACATCGTGGGAGCCATGTCGCGCGCGATCGCGGCGGCCAGGCGAGGCGGCCCCGCAGTCCTGTTGCTGCCCAAAGATATCCAGCAGGCCAAAGTCAACTGCGCCATGGGCGCAGACGATCTTCGGTGGCACCACCCAATCGGCGACCCGCGTCCGATCGCGCAGGCGCTGCGCAACGCGGTGGGGCCGATCACCATCATCGCGGGTGAACAGGTGGCCCGCGACGACGCCCGCGATGAACTCGAACAGCTGCGCGCGATGTTGCGCGCCCGGATCGCCACCGTGCCCGACGCGAAGGACGTCGCCGGCACGCCGGGTCTGGGTTCGTCGTCGGCCCTGGGTGTGACCGGCGTGATGGGCCACCCGGGGGTGACCGAGGCCCTGGCCGCAAGCGGGTTGTGCCTGCTTGTGGGCACTCGGTTGCCGGTCACAGCGCGGACGGGTCTCGACGAGGCGCTCGCCTCGGTGCCCACCGTGTCACTGGGCTCGGCGGCGCCCTACGTTGCGTGCACCCACGTCCACACCGACAACCTTCGCGGGTCGTTGGCCCTGCTGACGCTGGCTCTGACGGGCGCGGGCAGACCGACCAAAATCCGGGTTCCGGATTCGCTGCGGCGCACCGAATTAAGGCCCCCACCTTTTGACGGACCCGGGGTGCGCTACCGCGACGCGATGATCGTGCTCGACGACGTGCTGCCCAGCGGCGTCGACATCGTCGTGGACGCCGGCAACACCGGCGCGGCCGCGATCCACTATCTGCCGGCGCGCCGCGACGGACGGTTTGTGGTGGCGCTCGGCATGGGCGGCATGGGCTACAGCTTCGGCGCGGGTGTGGGCATGGCATTCGCGAGGCGCGCGGCGAGCAGTGCGCCGCGACGCACGGTGGTGATCGCCGGTGATGGCGCATTCTTCATGCACGGCATGGAGATTCACACCGCGCTGCAATACCGACTGCCGATCACGTTTGTGTTGGTCAACAACAACGCGCACGGCATGTGTCTGACGCGAGAGCAACTGTTCTACGACGACCTCTACAGCTACAACCGGTTCCGGCCGGCCAACCTGGGCGCCGGACTTACAGCGATGTTCCCGGGGTTGCGGTCGGTCGACGTCACCGACGTCGCCGACCTTCCTGACGGAATGCGCGCTGCGCTGAGCACCGACGGGCCATCGGTGGTGAGCATCGAGTGCGCGGCCGACGAGATACCGCCGTTCGCACCGTTCCTCGGTGCCGTGACCCCGCACGCCGGGGCTGCGGAAAAACCAGGGGCCAGCAGTCATTCAATTACGAAGGAGAATTCCAGCGATGTCGTTGCCCGCGCTTGAGGACATCACCTCGCACCGGCTCGCCGAACAAGGCACCACGGAGCCGATTGCCGGCGTGATCCGGATCGAGACAACGTCGAAGGAGCAGGCCACCCCGCTCATCATGGAGCGGATGCGGTCGGTCTACCCGCACGACGAGGTCTTCGGCGAGTACTGCACAGTAAACGACTACATCGACTGTCCGCCCGACGAGTTGTTCGACTACATGGCCGACACCCGCAGCCTGGAGGAATGGACATACAGTCTGCGCGGTTTCACGACGACCGAAGAGCCGGGTCTGTGGATAGCGTACGACAAGCTCGGCAGCCCGGACGGAAAGCGTTTGGGCAGCCCGATTTACACCCGCACCGTGGCCAACCGCGAAGCGAGAACCGTCGACTATCACTGCGCGTGGGATCAGGGCACGCACCTGTGGATGATCTATTTGATGCGAATCGTCGACGCCAAAGTGGTGTTCGACAAGCCGGGATCGGTGGTGCTTTGGACGAATTGCCACCACCCGTTCTACGACAAGAACCCATATCCGGAGACGGCACCGCCGAACCGCCCGGTCTGGGTGGGTGACTTCTGGGACATGTTCGGTCCCGGCCACCTGCTCGAGATGAAGAACCTCAAAGCGATCGCGGAGTACCGCCACCGCAACGGGTTGTCCGTGACCCCCGATTGGATGAAATGAGCGACCCGATGAGCACCCCAACCGTCAGCCTGATCGACGTCTCGACGTATTTGCCCGGCCCACCGATACCCGCCGACTACTACGCACATTTCGCCGAGTCTGATGACCTGCGCGACAACGTGATGTTCCGGGCGCCGCGGTTTCGGCACCACGTCGGTCCAGACGAATCCGCGATCGACATGATTGAACAAGCGGCGCAGGGCATCATCGATCGGCACGGTCAGGACACAATCGCCAACGTCGATCTGCTGATCACCCACACGCAGGTACCCGACATGCCGTTCTATGGCGGGGGCGGCGGAATGGCACACCGGCTCGGTATGCGGCCGGGGACGGTGATCGACCTGCACAACGGAGGTTGCGCCGCATTCGTCTTGGGCCTCAAGCTGGCGCGTCAGCTGCTCGCATCCGGAGAGGGGGAGACCGCTCTGATCGCGGTGGCCCAGAACGCGGCCGGCCAAGTCTTCGACCAGGAGACCGTGCGGCGCAAGGCCCAAGCGTCGGTTCCCGGTGATGGCGCGGCGGTCGGTCTGGTGGCGGTGTCTGAGAAGTCACCAATCCTCGACGTCGAGTGCCGCACCTACGGCGAGTACGCGGGCGACATGACGATAGCGATTGACCCGCCGCGCAAGTGGTGGCAGGCAGGTCCGGGCGAAGGCTGCATCGGATTCACCGACAGCAAGATCACCAAGGTGCTGGCCCGCGGGAACCGTCAGGTCCCCGAAGTGGCGTGGGCGGTGTGTGACCGAATCGGAATGCGATCCAAGGACATTGATCTGCTCGTGACGAATCAACCCAACCGGGTGTTCTTACGCAACTGGCGTGAGGCGCTCGAACTGGCCCCCGAGCGGCACTGCGACACCTTCGATGACTGCGGCAACCTGTTCGGCGCCGGCATTCCGATCAACTTCGACCGGTCGATCGGCGATGGTCGAGTCGAGGCCGGCGACGTGGTGATGATGGCAGCGTTCGCGCATGCAGGTGATTTCGCCGGAGCAGCCGCGGTGCAATGGGGCGGTCGGGACTGATGACGTTCCCGGGTCACGGGCACGCGGCCGTTGAGGCGGCCGCGGCGCTGCCGGACGCGGTGGACCCCTTCGCGTTGTCGCTCAACGAAAACCCGTTTCCGCCGTTGCCTGCCGTGCGGTCGGCGCTGATCAGTGCGATCGACGTGGCGAACCGCTATCCGGAATACCTGCCGCACCGGCTGGGCAATCTCATCGCCGACCGGATCGGAGTGCAGCCGGAACAGGTCGTGCTCGGAGCCGGCGCCAGTGGCGTGGCGTTGCAGGTGCT
>JAFAWC010000550.1 GCA_019242135.1 Mycobacteriaceae bacterium
GCCCGCTGTAGAGCACACTGCCGCCCAACTCCCCCGCTCCGGGTCCGACGTCGACGACCCAATCGGCACGGCGGACCACATCCATGTCGTGCTCGACCACGAATAACGAATTGCCCGCGCGCCGCAGGCGATCGAGCACGTCGAGTAGCGGTTCGGCGTCGGCGGGATGCAGTCCAGCCGACGGCTCGTCGAGCACGTAAAGCACACCGAACAAGCCGGCGCGCAGTTGGGTGGCCAGCCGCAACCGCTGCAATTCGCCGGGTGACACTGTCGGAGTGCGGCGACTAAGCGTGAGATAGCCGAGGCCGAGATCGATGAGTACCTGCAGGCGTGCGACGAGGTCGGAGGCGATCATTGTCGCCACTTCCGTCAACTCACCGGATTCCGTTGACTCGTACGCGGCGGCGGCATCGGTCCGAGAAGCTGTCGGGCGCAACGTGTCAGCAAGCTTGGCCAACGGCATCCCTGCGTAGTCAGCGATAGTGCGCCCGGCGAATGTCACCTGCAGCGCCTCCGGCCGCAGCCCGGAACCGTCGCATAATGGGCATTCGACGGTGTCGACGAATCGCAGTACACGGCGACGCATCATCGCGCTATGGGAATTGGCCAACGTGTGGCGGACGTGGCGCTCGGCGCTGGAGAACGTCCCGTTGTAATAATAATCTGCCTGCACGGGGTGCTGGCTCGGATCGATTTCGACTGTTGGCTGCTCATCGGTGAACAGAATCCAATCGCGTTGGCGCTTAGGGAGTTTCCGCCATGGCTTGTCGATGTCGTACCCGAGCGTGACCAGGATGTCGCGTAGGTTTTGGCCCTGCCACGCGCCCGGCCATGCGGCGACGGCGCCTTCGCGGATGGTCAGCGACGGGTCTGGTACCAGTGTCTCTTCGGTCACCCGATGGATTCGTCCCAACCCGTGGCATTCGGGGCACGCCCCCACCGCGGTGTTCGGGGAGAACGCATCGGAGTCCAATCGTTCGGCGGCCTCCGGCGGGTAGGTTCCGGCGCGGGAGAACAACATCCTCAGCAGGTTCGACAGGGTAGTGACCGTGCCGACCGTCGACCGCGACGTCGCCGAACCGCGCCGCTGCTGCAAGGCGACAGCAGGCGGTAGACCGGTGATGTCATCTACCTTTGGAGCGCCGGCTGGCAACAGCAAGCGACGGGCGTATGGGGCGACCGATTCGAAGTAGCGGCGCTGGGCCTCGGCATAGATAGTCCCGAAGGCTAACGACGACTTGCCCGATCCGGAGATCCCGGTGAATGCGACCAGCGCGTCGCGGGGCGCTACGACGTCGACACCCCGCAGATTGTTGACGCGCGTCCCGTAAACGCACACACAAGAATCAAGTTCATCCGTGCGTCGGTCGGACATTCCTTTCATTGTGCTCAGACGAGTACCCGTGCTGCAGCCGCGCAAGCATGATGTTTGCTGCTCGACCCCGCAGCGCACCTAGGGGTACCGATGGAACAAGGCCTCATCCGGACAATCGGCCAAGACTTTGGTTCTTCTCTAGTTTTCGATGGAAACCCGCCTCCGTAGGGGCGACGCTAGGGCCGCGGCGGCGACACTGGTCAACGCCGCCGCCGAGGGCTTCGGTGACCAGCGCAGGGCGGCCACCGCCCAACCGAGCGGTTTGTCGAGCTGCAGATCGGGGAACCGTTATGATTCGTGACCGTCTGCGATTGATTCTTCGGCTCGGCGAACATACTGACCATCGCCGGCAGGAATGCCTTCCTGTCTGTGGTCTCCGACTCGTTACGAGGTTGCGGTCACACACGACCTCGCGGTCGAGCCAGGCGACCCCAGCGTTTGACCAGGTCGTCGCGGATGCCCGGCCAGGAGGTCAAGGTGCGCCCAGAAAGCAATCCTGACGACGCAAGCACCCACGGACCGTGACACAACGCGACGATTGGCTTGCCAGCGTGGTCGAACGCGCGGACAAAGTCCCGGGCCGCCGACGACTGCCGCAGCAGGTCGGGATTGATGAAGCCGCCCGGAAGCAACAGTCCGTCGTAGGCGCCAGGGTCGGCATCGGTGACAACCTTATCCACGCCGACCCGGCTGGCCGACATGTGCAAATTAACCCCGCGGATGCGGCCGCGGCGCAGCGCCACGCTATCTACCTTGGCGCCGGCCAATTGCAACGCACGCAAGGGAATTACCCGCTCCACTTTCTCGAAGCCGACGGCCGCCAACGCTGCGATTCTTCGCCCTGAAAGGGCGTCTTGCCTGTGACATCATGTTCTCCTGCCAGTTATGGCCCTCGGAGCGCCGCTTACCTTTCTCCCGTATAGGCTGGCTCCTCAACCGACCGCGAACGTGCACGCTCGCGTGAGCCTCGCATCCCTCAACGCGCCTGTCCGGCCGGGGCCGGACCAACCCGCGGGCGCCGCCACAGTTCCCAGACCAACCGGCAAACCCCGATGCCGGTCAGCAGGCCCAGTGCTGCGATCGCGGGCATGTGCAACAACACCGGCAAGGTCGCCGCCGCGGCGACTCCGGTAAAGGTGCGGTCGGCTGGCAGTTGCCGGTGGTCACGCCACCGATAGGCGACATCACCGAGGTAAAACAGCGCCATGCCGCCGGC
>JAFAWC010000182.1 GCA_019242135.1 Mycobacteriaceae bacterium
GCGACGGCAAGGTCGAGCCCGCGCGGGGCAGCGAGCAGGTTCACCATGGTCCGGTCCAGCGCCAACAGCAGCTGACCGAGTCCCACGCCGGCCGATCCCATGTTGTGCGATTTTACTAGCAGTAATCCCAACAGTTGTCGGATCACACAACCCGTGGGCGCATCGCGCCGGGGATGCTTACCGGTATGGACGCGATCACCGACGTACCGCTGCCGGCCAACGAGCCGGTCCACGATTACGGCCCGGGCAGCCCCGAACGCGGCCGCCTGATCGCCGCGCTAAAAACATTGGCCGCCGAGCCGATCGACCTGCCTCACGTGATCGGCGGCGAACACCGGATGGGCGGCGGCGGCGCCGTCGAGGTCGTGCAGCCGCACCGCCACTCCGCCCGGCTGGGCACGTTGAGCAACGCCACGCATGCCGACGCAGTCGCCGCGGTGGAGGCCGCGCTGGCCGCCAAGGCGCAGTGGGCGGCAACGCCGTTTGACGACCGCGCCGCCGTGTTCCTGCGAGCGGCCGAGCTGATGTCCGGGCCATGGCGTGAGAAGCTCGCGGCCGCGACGATGCTGGGCCAATCCAAGAGCGCGTATCAGGCCGAGATCGACGCGCCGTGCGAACTCGTCGACTTCTGGCGGTTCAACGTCGCGTTCGCCCGCCAGATGCTCACGCAACAACCGATCAGCACCCGGGGTGTATGGAACCGCACCGACTACCGTCCGCTGGAAGGCTTCGTCTACGCGATCACCCCGTTCAACTTCACCGCGATCGCCGGAAATCTGCCGACAGCGCCGGCACTGATGGGCAACACCGTGGTGTGGAAACCATCAATCACGCAGACGTTGTCGGCGTATCTGACGATGCAGGTACTCGAGGCCGCCGGGCTGCCGCCCGGAGTGATCAACCTCGTGGCGGGCGATGGGTTCGAGGTGTCGGAGGTGCTGCTGGGGGATCCGCGGCTGGCCGGCATCCACTTCACCGGGTCGACGGTCACGTTCCAGCACCTGTGGCGCGAGGTCGGCAGCCACATCGAGCGCTATCACACCTACCCGCGTCTGGTCGGCGAGACCGGCGGAAAGGACTTCGTGCTCGCGCACTCGTCCGCGCACCCCGATGTCCTGCGCACGGCGTTGATTCGGGGGGCGTTCGACTATCAGGGCCAAAAGTGCTCGGCCGCCTCGCGCGCCTTCATCGCGCGGTCGGTATGGCACCAAATGGGCGACGGCTTCCTCGAGGCCACCGCGGCCCTGCCCTACGGCGATGTCACCGATCTGTCGAATTTCGGTGGCGCGCTGATCGACGCGCGCGCGTTCGGGAAGAACGTCGCGGCCATCGAACGCGCCAAGGGCGCACCCGGCGTGACGATCGCGGTGGGCGGCGAATACGACGACACCGAAGGGTATTTCGTCCGCCCAACGGTGCTGCTGTCCGACGACCCGGCCGACGATGCCTTCTGCACCGAGTATTTCGGCCCGATCATCGCGGTGCATGTGTACCCCGACGACCGCTACGACGAAATCCTGGAGGTTGTCGACCGTGGCACGAAATACGCGTTGACCGGCGCCGTGATTGCCGAGGACCGAGCGGCGGTGCAGCAGGCCACCGACCGGCTGCGCTTCGCTGCGGGCAATTTCTATGTCAACGACAAGCCGACCGGCGCAGTCGTCGGGCAGCAGCCGTTCGGTGGCTCGCGGGCCTCAGGCACCAACGACAAGGCCGGCTCGGCGCTGAACCTCGTGCGGTGGACCTCCGCGCGATCGATCAAGGAAAACTTCCTCGCGCCGACCGACCACCCCTATCCGCACATGGTCGAGTCGTCATGACCGCGGGTAAATCGGTGCTTCGCGCGAGCGGTCTTTTCGGTTCGACCGCCCGACCGGTGATCCTTGCCGCCAGCCGGTCACGACGCTTGCCGCGCATCGCGCAGCGATGGCGGGTCGCGCGGCGCGTGGTGCAGCGCTTTGTGCCCGGGGAGTCGCTCCAGGATGCGCTGCGATCGGTTGCTGTCCTGCGGGTTTCGGGTCGCCTGGTGTCGATCGACTACCTCGGCGAAGACGTCACCGACACCGACGGTGCGAATGCCACTGTCGACGCGTATCTGGGCGTCCTCGAGGCGCTGGGCCGCCGCGCCGACGCGAATCCGGCCGGCGTGCGCCCGCTGGAGGTGTCGGTGAAGCTTTCGGCGCTCGGTCAGGCGCTGCCGCGGGATGGCGAGAAGGTCGCGTTGGAGAACGCGCACGCCATCTGCACGGCGGCCAACCGGGCCGGTGTCTGGGTGACGGTGGATGCCGAGGACCACACCACCACCGATTCGACGCTGTCGATCGTCCGCGAGCTGCGCGCGGACTTCGACTGGCTGGGCACGGTTCTGCAGGCGTATCTGCGACGCACGTACGCCGACTGCCGTGAATTCGCGTCCTCGGGCGCGCGGATCCGGTTGTGCAAGGGTGCTTATGACGAGCCTTCGTCGGTGGCCTACCGTGATCGCGACGACGTCACCGACAGCTACCTGCGGTGCCTGAAGGTACTGATGGCCGGGGCGGCGTATCCGATGGTCGCCTCCCACGACCCGGCCGTGATTGCCTCAGCCGGTGAGTTGGCCCGTGACGCCGGCCGCGGCACAGGCGATTTCGAATACCAGATGCTCTACGGGATCCGTGATCCCGAGCAACGCCGGCTCACCGACCTCGGCGATGCGGTGCGGGTCTACGTCCCGTTCGGGACTCAGTGGTACGGCTACCTCGTTCGGCGGCTGGCCGAACGCCCAGCCAACCTCACGTTCTTCCTGCGCGCGCTCGCCGAGCGGCGCGGATGAATCCAAACCCTCACCGTCGCGCCACGAATTCAAACCATTCTCGTGGGTACACCTCGATCCGGACCCGGGCGCGGCAGCGCTCAACGCCGGCGCAGCAGGAACAGCCCATACGCCGCGATCGACTGGGCATCGGTGACCACTCCCGAGCCGATCATCTCCTCGACGTCGGCACGTGAGAACCACGCGCTGACCATGTCCTGCTCCTCGTGCTCTCGGTCTGACTCGCCCTCGACGATTCCCGTTGCCAAAAAGACCCAGCCCCGCTGGCTGCTCATGCCCGGAGCGACGTCAACCTGCCCGAGCACTTCGAACGACGTCGCCCGTAAGCCGGTTTCCTCACGCAGCTCACGCTCGGCAAGCTGGGCCGGTTCTACGTGCGCCAGGTCGGGCGCGGTGCCCTGAGGGAACTCCCAGCGCCGCACGCCAAGGGGATACCGGAACTGCTCGACCAGCCGGAACCGCTGCCCGTCGTAGGCCATCACGAGCGCGAACGTCGGCTTGTCCACCACGCTGTAGATGCCGACGCTGCCGTCCGGGCGGCGGATCTCGTCCTCGCGCAGGACCATCCAGCGGTTGCGATAGATTTCCCGCGACCCGATGGGTTCGATGAAGGGCACGTCGCCAGTATCGCGATTGTCGCCGCGGGTAGCCTCGCTGGCGTGCTGCTGCCCTCGCTGAACCCTGCCGCGGTTGCGGCCGGCGACGACCTGAGCGACGCCGTCGTGATCGGGTCGGACGCTGACCGTGTCTCGCTGAGCCGCAGTGATCTTGTCGGCGCCGCGACGTCGGTGGCGGAGCGCGTCGGCGGTGCGCGGCAGGTGGCGGTGCTGGCCACACCGACGCCCGCGACGGTGCTGGCCGTCGCTGGCTGTCTGATCGCCGGCGTGCCGGTGGTGCCGGTTCCCGCCGACGTCGGGCTCGCCGAACGCCGCCACATCCTCACCGATTCGGGCGCGCAGGCATGGCTGGGCGAGAAACCCGCCGAGACCGAGGGCCTCCCACACATTCCGGTGCGTCTGCACGCGCGGTCCTGGCACCGGTATCCGGAGCCGGCGCCCGACGCGACCGCCCTAGTCGTGTACACCTCGGGTACCACCGGGCCGCCGAAGGGTGTCGTGCTGAGCCGGCGCGCGATCGCCGCCGACCTCGACGCGCTGGCTGAGGCGTGGCAGTGGACACCGGACGACACGCTGGTGCACGGCTTGCCGCTGTTTCATGTGCACGGTCTGGTGCTTGGGTTGCTCGGCTCGCTGCGAATCGGCAACCGGTTCACCCACACCGGCAAGCCCACACCTGAGGGGTATGCCCGTGCGGGCGGCACGCTGTACTTCGGGGTGCCGACGGTGTGGTCGCGAATGGTCGCGGACCGCGCGTCCGCGGAGACGCTGCGCCGGGCGCGTCTGCTGGTGTCCGGTAGCGCGCCGCTGCCGGTGCCGGTGTTCGAACGCCTCGCCCAGCTCACCGGGCACCTGCCGGTCGAGCGGTACGGCACCAGCGAGTCGCTGATCACCTTGAGCACCCGGGCCGACGGCGAAAGACGCCCGGGTTGGGTGGGGCTGCCGATCGCCGGGGTCGAGACGCGCCTCGTGGACGACGACGACGCGCCGGGCGCCCATGACGGCGACAGCCTGGCGCGGCTGCAGGTGCGGGGACCGACGCTGTTCGATGGGTATCTGGGTCGGCCCGACGCGACCGCCGCGGCGTTTACCGACGACGGCTGGTACCGGACCGGCGATGTGGCGGTCATCGACGGCGAGGGGATGCACCGAATCGTCGGCCGTGAGTCCACCGACCTGATCAAGTCAGGCGGCTACCGCATTGGTGCGGGGGAGGTGGAAACGGCGCTGCTGGGTCACCCCGACGTGTCCGAGGCTGCGGTCGTGGGAATGCCCGATGACGACCTCGGCCAGAAGATCGTTGCGTTCGTCGTCGGTGATGTCGAGCCCGGCGCCGTGATCGACTATGTAGCACAACAACTTTCGATTCACAAGCGACCGCGGGAGGTCCGAGTGGTCGACGCGCTGCCGCGCAACGCATTGGGTAAGGTTCTCAAAAAGGAGCTCACGACAGGGAGTTGAGCAGCGACGCCGACCGCCGTCAGTTTGCGTGCAACTGCTCGTTCAGCGTGATGCCCTTCCCGTCGCGGGAGAGGACCTCGACCGCGCCGGTCACCGAGTTGCGGCGGAAAAGCACGTTGTCGGCACCGGAGAGCTCTCGCGCCTTAACGGTCGTGCCGTCGGGGGTGGTCACTCTGGTCCCGGCGGTCACGTACAGCCCGGCTTCGACCACGCAGTCGTCGCCAAGCGGGATCCCCAGTCCGGAGTTGGCGCCCAGCAGGCATCGTTTCCCGATTGAAATCACTTGCGTGCCACCGCCGGACAACGTCCCCATGATGGAGGCGCCGCCACCGACGTCGGAGCCGTCGCCGACGAGCACGCCCGCGGAGATCCTGCCTTCGACCATCGATGCACCCAGTGTGCCGGCGTTGAAGTTGACGAAGCCCTCGTGCATCACGGTGGTGCCGGGTGCCAGATGCGCGCCGAGGCGCACTCGGTCGGCGTCGGCAATGCGCACACCGCTCGGCATCACGTAGTCGACCATCCGTGGAAATTTGTCGACGCCGAGCACGGTCACCGGCCCGCGCCTGCGCAGCCGGGCGCGCACGGTTTCGAAGCCCTCTACCGCGCACGGGCCGTGGTTGGTCCACACCACGTTCGTCAGCACACCGAAGATTCCGTCGACGTTCGCGTCGTGGGGCTTGATCAGCCGATGCGACAGCAGATGCAGCCGCAGATACGCGTCGTACGCGTCGGCGGGCGGGTCGGCCAGCGAGCCGATGACCGTAAGGACAGCCACGACATCCACGTTTCGGTCGATGTCGCCCCCAGCCAGTGCGGCGAGCTCAGCCGGCAGCTCGGCGACCGAGACCTTCGCGGTTCCCCCTGGCTCAGTCGCGTCGAGGGCGGGTGCCGGGAACCAGACGTCGAGCACCGCACCATCGGCGGCGATGGTGGCCAACCCCAGGCCCGCAGCAGAAGTCACGAGGCTAGACGTTACTGGGTCCGCGATTCAAACCGGCGTCGCCGGCATCTGCTTCGGCTGCCAGCGATAGGCAGGTGGGAGGACCGTCCGGTAGCCCGGCGAGCCGGTGAAGGATGCCGCCGACGACGGCGATTCGCAGCATGCTCACATCACGTTCGTTCGGTTTGCCGATCTGTTCGGCGGTGCCATCGACGATCAGCTGGTACTCGCCGGCGCCGGTGGGATTCCACACGATGGTCAAGCCTGGATGGCTCGTCACGTTCGATCGGGTGCGAGATCCGACCTCGGTGACCAGCCGGTCGCGATCGAATCCGATCATCGCCGTAACCACGTGCGGACGCAGAGATTCGTTCACCGACACGAGCGTCGCCCGCGACCCGAATTCGCCGATCAACCGCCTGACATCGTCGAACTCGGCGTCGTGGGCCATCACCGCATCGTACGTCGCGATGCACCACGGTTTTTTTACACAGCGTCGTGAAAGATCACACCCAATGTGTGCCGAGTTCCCGACCGCACTCGGCTGACCCCATGACGGACGTTGGCTCGATAGTGCCCGCGCTGACCCCTCACCGGGCGGATCTGGTTCGGAAAGATCAGTAACTGGCCCCGGTCGAGCGTGATCGCTTCGCCGATGGATTGTGCCCGCGGGCGCTGGGTGACGAGCAGGAATTCTCCGCCGGTGAAATCGCTGCCGCACTGGCTGAGCACCGTGAGCGCTTGAAATGGGAATCCGACCCGCCCGTAGGTGTCCTGGTGCAGGGTGTTGAAGTCATCCTGCTGATACCGAAAAAGCAACGGCGTCGGGCGGTGTTGTCCATGTCGGTGGCATATCTCCAGGAAATCGGAAAGCGTCGCAGGGAAGGCCGGACGGGATTGTGCACCGTCGAGACGGCGGGACCAGGCGTTGGCGATGTCCGCCAGCGGCGGGTAAAGCGCTTGGCGCAGTTGCTGTACGGATTCGGGAAGCGGGTAATCGAAATACCTGTACACACCGGAGCCGAACCGGTGCCGACGCATGTCGACCGTGGCGCGGAAGTAGTGGTCGTCGTGGAACAGCGTCGTCAGGTAACGGCATTCGCTGGCCGTCAAGACCTTCTGTGTGATCGCGTAGCCGTCGTCGTCGAGTTTTCGTCGGAGCCGGGTCCAGTCCAGGTTCTCGATGCGTTCGGTGAGCATTGCCTTTCACTCAACCCCATCGAGCCGGCACTGCGCTGGCGGTTTCACGACATCGCACCGCGGCTGGAATCCGGGAAACGTCGGCTGGAGGACTAGCCTTGAGCCGCGTGGGGCTGGATCTGGCACGCGACCCGATCGCGTTGACCGCCGCGCTAGTCGACATTCCGAGCGAGTCGCGACAGGAGGCGCGTATCGCCGACGAGGTCGAGCTCGCGCTGCGTGACCAGACCACGGGATTCGAGGTCGTTCGGCACGGCAACGCCGTACTCGCCCGCACCCACCTGGGGCGCCCGACACGTGCGCTGCTGGCCGGGCATCTCGACACGGTGCCGGTCGCCGGCAATCTGCCCAGCCGATTGGCCGACGGTGTGTTGCACGGCTGCGGCACCGTGGACATGAAGTCGGGTGACGCGGTGTTTCTTCACCTCGCCGCGACCATGACCGATCCGGCCCGCGACTTGACACTGGTGTTCTACGACTGTGAGGAAATCGAAGCAGGTGCAAATGGTTTGGGTCGTATTGAGCGTGAGCTGCCCGACTGGTTGGACGCCGATGTCGTGATCCTCGGTGAACCGTCGGGCGGCTATATCGAGGCCGGCTGTCAGGGCACGCTGCGTGTCCTGGTCACCGCCACCGGCACCCGCGCCCACTCCGCACGAGCGTGGATGGGCGACAACGCAATCCACAAGCTCGGCGCTGTGCTGAACCGGTTATCCGCCTACGATGCGCGCCACGTTGACATCGACGGATGCACATACCGCGAAGGGCTGAGCGCGGTCCGGATCGAAGGTGGTGTCGCGGGCAACGTGATCCCAGACCGCGCGTCGGTGGCCGTCAACTTCCGGTTCGCGCCGGATCGCAGCGTTGAGAACGCGCTGCAACATGTGCGCACCATGCTCGACGGGCTCGACGTGAGCGTCGAGCAGACCGATGCCGCCGCCGGCGCGCTACCGGGGTTGTCCCATCCGGCTGCGGCGGCACTTGTGCAGGCGGCCGGGGGGCGGGTGCGCGCCAAGTTCGGCTGGACCGATGTAGCGCGGTTCGCTGCCCGCGGGATTCCCGCGGTCAACTACGGGCCTGGCGACCCTAGTCTTGCTCACCGCGCCGACGAGCGCGTGCCGGTCGAGCAGATCATCGCGGCGGTCGACATGCTGCGCGGCTACCTGGACGGCTGACGGCCAGGCAGTAGCCACGTCGGCTTTCGTGCTTCGTGTCACGAGGGGCGGGGCGAGCCACCAGCTTGGAGCAAATCGACGAAACGAAGGGGCCGCCCGAGTTCGTCTCGTATCGTCGGTGCGTGCTGGTTGGGTTGGCGCTGGCTCTAGGGTGCTCGGTTTGTTACGGCACGGCCTCTGTGCTGCAGGCTGCGGCCACGCGATCGGTGGAAGCGGGCAGCGGCTCGGGTGTCGACACTGTGTTGCTGGTGCGCGCGTTGCGCCAGGGGCGCTATGTCGCGGGCTTCGGTCTTGATGCCGTCGGCTTCTCGTTACAAGTGGTAGCGCTGCGTTTGGTACCGATCTACGTTGTTGCCGCGGCACTAGCCGCATCGCTCGCAGTGACCGCGCTCGTGGCCGCATGGGTGCTCTCCGTGCGCCTGTCGTCAGCCGAGTGGACGGCAGTGGGCGTGGTGTGCACGGGCCTGGCGATGCTCGGGCTCGCTGCCGGACCCGAGGGTTCGGCGCATGGGCCAGCTGGGCTCGACTGGGCGCTGTTGGGCGGGGTGGCCACAGTACTGTTCGTCGGCGCCGCCGCGGGGCGATTGGCCGACCACCCGCGCGCGCTCGCCCTGGGACTCGGCGCCGGATGCGGTTTCGGTGTCGTCGAGGTCGGCGTGCGCCTGATCGATCCGATCGAACCCATGAACGCGGCGTTCTACGCCAACCCCGCCCTGTACGCGGTGGCCGCGGGCGGGGCCGCAGGCTTTCTCTTGCTCACCTCGGCTTTACATCGCGGACCCGTAACCACCGCGGTAGCGGGGATGGTTCTCGGCGAGACGATCGCGCCTGCGCTCGTGGGAGTGATATGGCTCGGTGACCGCATGCGCGAGGGCCTCAGCTGGCTGGTTTTCGTCGGTTTTGCAATCGCGGTGGCGGGTACCCTCGCGCTCGCCCGATTCGGCGAAGCGCCTGTTCCCGAACCGAGCGTGCAGGGCGATTGACGACTTCGCGGCCGCTACGTCGCATGCGCGCCGTCTATTCGTCGTCGCTTCGCGGGTCCGACAGTGAGACCCAGAAAAGGATCGACAGCAGACTGAAGATGATGAGCGCCGAGCAGATGTCGAACCATTGGAACGGGTAGAACGAGCCGTCGATCGAAAGCACGAGGGTCGTCTCGATCAAGCCGAACAGAAAAAAGAACGCGCCGAGTCGGACGCGGGAGAGCCCGCGATGCAGCTTCGTTCGCCGTAGCTCGACTGTGAGGGTCAAGAGCAGCACTGGAAGTATCTGCGCAAGTGTGGCAGCGGTGGCGCTGTCCACCAAGACGATGTGGTCGCTCACGTCGTTCATCGGTGCAGGCTAAGCCCTGGCAGTTCCGCAGCACCTATGTCTCGGCCTGACGCGCCGCGTCGGCGGCCGCCGGACCCATTCCGATGTCGGCCAATTCGCCTGCGACCTCTGTGAGCGTGGCCTTGTCGCCGTCGGTGAGCGCGCGCGCGTGAGCCAGCGTGAGGCGAGCGAGCACGCAGTCGGCCTCGCCGGACAGCCGCTGGGTCCGATAGACCGCGCGGGCATCGCCGAGGCGCACCGAATCCTGAAGTGCTCGCAGTGCGACCGCCGACTGGCCGCCCCGCTCGGCGGCCACAACGGCATCGCGTGCCGCGTCGATCGCTTCGTTCGCATCGCCGCGGGCCGCCTTCGACCACGCCCGCGCCAGGGCCAGCTCGGGCGCGAACAGCGCCGATTTCATGCCATGGCGCCGCTCCGCCGCAGTGAGCGCCTTCGCGGCTCCGATCTGGTCGCCCCGTTGCCCGAGCGCTTGGGAAAGCAGCATCAGCGCGAGCGGACCCCATGAGTAGCCCGTCGGCGCCAACGCCGCGGCGGCGCGCTCCAGCAGAGTCACGGCGGTGCCGAACTCGCCCTGCGCAATCGCCACGTAGGACACGAGCACCTCCCCGATCGCTCGCGCGGGGTCGTGCCGCTCGGCCGAATCGGTATAGCGCTGCGCCAGCGAACGAGCCTCCGTGAGGTGCCCTCCCATCAGCAACGTCGTCACCCGGCCCAGCCCGCAGGTGAATCGCAGCAGTCCGGGATGTCCTGCCGAGAGCGCTCGCGCGGCAAGTTCGTCGACTCGGGCAAACCGGCCGGTTCGCGCGGACGAGAGCGCGGCGGCTGACGCCGCCCAGCCGACCGCGACGTCGTCGGCGTGCGGCGACGCGAGCACTTCCTCGGCGAGCCGCAACGCGCGCAGTGGGGTCCCTGCGTTCATCGCGAACGTGGCCGCCAAGGCGTCGAGCGTGGCGCGGGCTGCCGGCGCCGAGGCCCGGTTGCGGATCGTCTGCAAGAACGCGACGGCCCGGGTCGGTTCCGACAACATCCAGAACTGATTGGCCGCCCGCGGGAGTGCCCACGCCATGAGATCCGGCTCAGACAGCCGGCTCGGATCGACCGCGTCGAGCGTCTGATCGGCCTCCCGGCCGCGCCCCTGCCAGGCCAGGGCTTGCGCCAACGTCAGCCGCGCGGCCAGCGACTCCGATTGCTGCAGCGCGGTCCGGGCGAGCTGTTCACCGCGCTCCATATCGCCGAGCCGCAGCGCCTCGGCCGCGGCCGAGCCGGCGTCGTCGACCGACTGATGAGGCACCCGCCGCATCATATGGGGCTAGTTTGTCGTGTGTGTCGGAATCCCGTGCGGATGGCGGAGGCGAAAAGCAACCCGGGCAGTGGACGGTCTGTGTGTACTGCGCGTCGGGCCCTGTGCATTCCGAATTGCTCGCCCTGGCAGTCAATGTGGGTGAGGCGATCGCCGACCGCGGTTGGACACTGGTCTCTGGCGGTGGCAACGTCTCGGCGATGGGCGCGCTCGCTACGGGTGCGCGGGCGCATCGCGGACACACGGTCGGGGTGATTCCGAAGGCATTAGTGCACAAGGAGGTGGCCGACGTCGACGCCGACGAACTCGTCGTCACCGACACAATTCGCGAGCGTAAGCAGATCATGGAGGACCGCTCGGACGCGTTCATCGCGTTGCCGGGCGGCCTTGGCACGCTTGAGGAGCTGTTCGAGACCTGGACCGCCGGATACCTCGGCGTGCACGACAAGCCTGTCGTTCTTCTCGATCCCCACGGTCACTACGACGGACTGTGGGATTGGCTTGAGAACCTCGTAGACACCGGATATGTGCATCCCGACGCGATGGCCCGGATTGTGGTGGTCCGCGACGTCGAGGCGGCCCTCGCGGTGTGCTCACCCCCCTGATTAGGCCTGATTAGGCCGTGCGCCAGTTTGCGCCGGGATCGAACAGGGAACGCGGAGTCATGGCCGACACACGCGAAGAGCAGAGTTCACAAGATGAGGGCTCGCGCGAAGAGCAGAAGTCACAAGACGAGGGCTCGCGCGAGGAAAAGACGTCGACGGTAGGCCTGATTGACATCGCCACCCGGCTGCCGGGGCTGCTGTGGGACGCTCCGGCGATCCTGCAGGGCGTGATGACCGGGTTCCTGGCTCACCCGTCGGCGAAGACGTCGATCGGCAAGGTGTTCCAGGACCGCGCCGCGCGCCACGGCGACCGCGTGTTCGTCAAATTCGAAGACGAAGAGGTCACCTACCGTGACGCGAACCACACCGCCAACCGGTACGCGGCGGTGTTGGCGGCGCGCGGCGTAGGCCGCGGCGACGTCGTCGGGATCATGCTGAAGAACTCGCCGCGTGCGGTGCTGTTGATGCTGGCGGCGGTCAAGCTCGGCGCGATCGCCGGCATGCTGAACTACAACCAGCGCGGCAAGGTGCTGGCGCACAGCGCCGGGTTGCTCAGCGCGCGGGTGATGATCGGGACCGATGAGCTGCTGTCGGAAGTCAAAGAGTCCGGCGCCGACGTCGACGACGCGCTTTCCGTCGACGAGCTCGAGCGGCTGGCCGCCGACGCCCCCACCGACAACCCTGCCGTCACGTCGTCGGTGTTGGCCAAAGACAAAGCGTTCTACATCTTCACGTCGGGCACGACGGGTTACCCGAAGGCCAGCATCATGACGCACTATCGCTGGCTCAAGGCGCTGGGCGCGTTCGGCGGCCTGGGGTTGCGGCTGCGGCCGTCCGACACCCTGTACAGCTGCCTGCCGCTGT
>JAFAWC010000242.1 GCA_019242135.1 Mycobacteriaceae bacterium
GGGCGGCACGCTGATGGAGGAAACGATCTCGCGGATGGCCGGCTCCGAATATGGATCCGCCAAGACCGTCGCCGAACTCGTCGAGATCGCCGCAGGCATCGGTAGGCCGGCGCGCCAGCGCACGACGACCTACCTGCCGCTGGCGGCTTGAAACCCGACGATGCCGGGCACCTCGCCTCCCACCTGAGCGACGCATTGATGAGCCCGCCGGCCGGGTACTCCAGTCGGGTCAGCGACCCATCGGAGAGGAGCAGGCGTGGGGCGAAGAGTCGATCGGGACCGTTTCCCGGAATGGCAGCCGTTTATAGACGCGGTGCAGCAGCACCGACCCGACGCGGGCACCTGGTGCGAGGCGTGGACGGTGCGTGACATCGTGGCCCACCAAACGGGAAACGCCGAGGAACTGGCGCGCGTGTTGGCCGCGCACCTGCAGGGCGAGCAAGTGAAAACCCGCGGCTTCGACCGCGAGGAACCGTTTCGTGCGATGAACGATACCGATTTATGGGCGGCCCTCGTCGATCGCATGGCGACGCTCAACGAGGTCGCCGAGGCGGCCGACGATGTTCCGGCCGATGCAGACGTGGCGTGGACTGGCCGCACGATGAAGGTGCCGTGGTTCGCCGAGCACATGCGCGAGGAGCTCGTGCTGCATCGCTGGGATGTGATCGGCGACGACATCGCGGCCCAGGCGCGACTCGCCGAATCGTGGATGACCAGTCACAGCGTCTTCGCCGTCGGTGTGCCGCTACTGGCCAAAGGCGCAAAGACACTCGGGCTCGCGCCGGGCGAGCGACTCGAGGCACGCCTGCGGGTTGACGGCGGCGACGACGTCATCGTCACGGCCGACGATGACACCACGACCATCGGACTGGCCGAGCCGGACGGCCCGGCAACTCTGCAAACCGACGCGGCGGCCCGCGTCCTATTGTTGTGGGGACGTCGGCCGGCCGACCCCTCCCGCGTGCGCAGCAGCGCCGGGCCCCAAACCCTGGGCCGGTTGCGAAGTCTGCTCAGCGGATACTGAGCGCGGCCCCACCTCCGCATTAGTATGTGCGACGGTTAGTATCAGTAACAACGAGCAGAACAAAGCAAGTCCACACCGAACGGGAGACTGAGGAGACCTCGTGACGTACGTGATCGCCGAAACCTGCGTCGACGTGAAAGACAAGGCGTGCATCGAGGAATGCCCTGTCGACTGCATCTACGAAGGCGCGCGGATGCTCTACATCCATCCCGACGAGTGCGTCGACTGTGGCGCGTGCGAACCGGTCTGTCCCGTGGAGGCCATCTACTACGAGGACGACGTGCCCGAGCAGTGGGCGCCTTACACGCAGATCAACGCGGACTTCTTCGAAGAGCTCGGGTCGCCGGGAGGAGCCTCGAAAGTCGGCATGACAGAGCACGACCCCCAGTCGGTCAGGGATCTGCCGCCGCAGGGTGAAAGCGCTTAGCCTGACCGGCGCGACAGCGGTGAACCGCCGACTCTCGATGTCGGCGTCGCTGCCGACATTCCCGTGGGACACCCTGGCCGAGGCATCGGCGCTCGCCCGCTCCCACCCCGGCGGCATCGTCGACCTGTCGGTCGGAACGCCGGTCGATCCGGTCGCCCCGCTCATCCGGGACGCACTGACGGCAGCGAGCGCCTCGCCGGGCTACCCGGTGACGGCGGGCACGCCCGAACTGCGCGACGCGGTGGTCGCCGCGCTGGGTCGCCGCCACGGGGTCAGCGGTCTGACACCCTCCGCCGTGCTGCCGGTGATCGGCACCAAAGAGCTCATCGCGTGGTTGCCCACACTGCTTGGCCTCGGCCCCGACGACATCGTCGTCGTTCCTGAACTGGCCTATCCGACCTACGAAGTCGGCGCTCGGCTGGCGGGAACGCGGGTGCTGCGGGCGGACTCTGTGACCCAACTTGGCCCGCAACGGCCCGCGCTCGTCTACCTCAATTCACCGAGCAATCCCACCGGGCGGGTGCTGGGCATCGACCACCTCCGCAAGGTCGTCGACTGGGCTCGCGAACGCGGGGCGCTGGTGGTGTCCGACGAGTGCTATCTGAGCCTGGGATGGGACGAAAAACCGGTGTCATTGCTCGACGCCTCCGTTGCGGGCGGCGACCACACCGGGCTGCTGGCCGCGCATTCTCTCTCAAAAAGCAGTTCACTGGCCGGATACCGGGCGGGATTCGTCGCGGGCGACGCGGCGCTGGTCGCCGAGCTGCTGGCGGTCCGCAAGCACGCCGGAATGATGATGCCGACGCCGGTACAAAACGCGATGGTCGCCGCGCTATCCGACGATGCTCACGAGCACGAGCAGCGCGACCGGTACGCCCGACGCCGGGAGGTGCTATTGCCGGCGGTGTCGGCGGCGGGGCTGACGGTGCAAGATTCCCAGGGCGGGCTGTATCTGTGGGCGACGCGTGGCGAACGATGCCGCGACACCGTAACGTGGTTCGCGCATCGCGGCATCCTCGTCGCGCCCGGCGAGTTCTACGGTCCCCGGGGACGTGAGCATGTGCGCATCGCGCTCACGGCGACCGACGAGCGGATCGCCGCGGCGGCATCGCGACTGAGCCGTTAGCCAGACCGGGCCGCGCACACCGCAGGCCCAGCGCCAAGACCAACCGGTCGTCAGGATCGGCCAGCGACGTCGCGAGCATCTCCTCGATGCGCCGGATCCGGTATCGCACCGTGTTGGGATGAACGCGCAGCCATCCTGCGGCCGTGGCAATGTCGCCGAAACCGTCGAGGTAAGCGCTCAGCGTCTCGGCCAGCACCGGGTCGCGCTCGCGCAGTTGATGCACACGAGGATCGACGAGGTCGCCCATCCGCCTGACGATCTCGTCGAGGAGCACGGTGGTGCGCGCCTCGTCGGTGGTGGTGACCGAGCGGATCGCGCCCGGATGCCGCCCTGCGCTGGCGAACACCCGGTCGATGTCGCTACGGGCGGCCGACGCCGACGCCAGACCCGCGAGCCCGGCCGCGATGACGGCCCGCAGGTCGACCCCCAGCTCCCGGTTCAGCGCGGCGACTGTGCCGCGGACCCACGAGGCCACAGACGAGGGGAGACCGGTTTGCGGAAACAGCACATACACTCCGGCGTCCACTGAGGTGGTGTGGGCATCGGTCCGAAACGCACTGGCGCTCAGGGCAATCGAATCAGCCGGGACAGCTCCGTCGGCACAGCGGAAGCCGATCACCGCCGCCCGCCCGTCCACCCTGATCCCCAGGTCGCGCGCGATCGCGCTGACGTCGACGTCGTCTCCACCCAAACCGAGCAGCTGCTGCACCGACAGCGCGTGCGTCGTGGGTGTGGCCGCCAGCCGGGTCATGATCCTCGCGGCCAGCACGGCCGCGCCGCGCAGCACTTCCTCCGCATCGTCGGCGACCGGGCGTGAACCTTGCTGAAGCCAGATCGTGCCGATGAAACCCGGAGCCCGACGCCGTGCCGGCCGCGACAAGCCGCTCGGGCGACCGGTGTCGGGCGCCGCCTCACGGTGGATGCCGACCGCCAGCCGCGGGCGCAGCCCAAGTTCCGGCCGCTCCGCCACCCGAATGACGTCACGGCCTGCGCGCAAGGCGTCGAAGATCCCCCATTTGCTGATCCACTCGAGGTGCTCAGGAGGGCCCGCGCGGCCGAGGATCGACAGCCGGCGCAGCTCGTCGGCCTCGTCGTTGGACGCCGAATATGCCAGCACGTGCGACTCGGCGTCTTCGATGCTGATCATGCCCTTGGTGCGCTCGGCGATCGACTGCGCAAGGCCGAACAGATCGGTGCCGGACTGGAGCTTCTGCTCGGCTGGATCGCCGTAATGCTCCAGCACGTGTGTGACCAGCCGATAGAGCCGCTCCCAGCGGGCCCGCGGTTCCACGGCCACGACGGCCACACCGGCCGCGGAAGCCCGCCTCACCAGCGCCTCGGCCGGCTGCTTGACGAAGATCGCGACCGGCTCTTTTCGGGGGTGGCGGTCCAGCCAGGTAGCCGCGTCGGCGTCGGACACACCGAGCAAGAAGAACGCGTCGGCGTTGCCCGCGCCGACCGCCATCCCGAGCCGGATGTCGTCGGCATCCACCAAGGCCACCGACGCGACGG
>JAFAWC010000355.1 GCA_019242135.1 Mycobacteriaceae bacterium
CCGCACGCGACAACGCCTTGGCTTTGCTTTCCAGCGTGGTGGACGGATCAATCGTTGTGTGGAACCCGTTGGCGCACAGCCGAACAGACATCATCACCGCCCGGCTTCCCGAGCCGGTGGATCCCGCCGTCAGGGTCGTCGACGCCGACGGCGCCGAGGTGCCCGCGCTGAGCGAGCACGGCGGGCGGTCGGTCAGCTGGCTGGCGCGCGATGTTCCCTCACTGGGCTGGCGCGGCTATCGGCTGATCGCGGGCAAGGACACCAGACACTGGGAACAGCTGGCCGGCAACGTGATTGCCAACGAGCATTACCGGGTGACCGTCGACCCCGCCCGAGGCGGGACGGTGTCGTCGCTCGTCGAGATCGCCGCCGAGCGCGAACTGATCGGCAGTAGCGGCGTGGGCAACGAGTTGGCCGTCTACGAGGAATACCCGGCACATCCGCAATCCGGCGAGGGGCCATGGCATCTGGTGCCCAGGGGCCCGGTGGTCTGTTCGTCGGAGGTGCCCGCGGAGTCGGTGCGGGCCTACCGCAGTCCGATGGGGCAGCGGCTGGTGGTGAGCGGCCGGGTCGGCACTGTGCTGCGCTACACGCAGACGCTCACGCTGTGGGACGGGGTGGCGCGGGTGGAATGCCGCACCACGATCGACGAGTTCACCGGTGTCGACCGGCTGGTGCGGCTGCGCTGGCACTGCCCGGTGCACGGCGCACTTCCGGTCAGCGAGGTCGGCGACGCCGTGATCGGGCGCGGCTTCGGGCTGATGCACGAACGCGGCGCGGAATCGTGCCAGGCCGTCGACGCGGCGCACCATCCGTGGACGCTCGACAATCCTGCGTACGGCTGGTTTGGACTGTCGTCGGCAGCGCGAATCCGCGTCGGCGACGGCGTGCGCGCGGTCGCCGTCGCCGAGGTCGTCACGCCGAGCGAGACCATTTCCGCGCCGCTGGCCCGCGAGCTGATGGTCGCGTTAGTCCGCGCCGGGGTCACGGCCACGTGCAGCGGCGCCGACAAGCCGCGGTACGGGGGCCTCGACGTCGACTCCAACCTGCCCGACACCCGGATCGCGATCGGCGGTCCCGACGAAAATGCCTTCACCGCCGAGGTTCTCGCCAGCGCCGACCCGGTGTACGGCGACGAACTGAAGCGTCAACTCTACGCGACCGGTGCCGCCCGGGTGTGGGTACCCGCCGCCGCGCCGCTGGCTGAGCAGTGGGCGCCCGGGGCCGATTTGCGCGGCGCGCGGACGTTGCCGGTGCTGGTGATCGCCGGATCACAGCTGGCCGGGGCAGTCGAGTCCGTCGTCGAAGATCTCGCCGACGCTGAGATCTCGGTAATCCAAGATGCGCCAACGGAACTGGACGCCTTCGAGGCGCACACAGTGGCGCTGCTCAATCGAGGGATACCCGGATTCGCCGTGGGATCCGACGGCACACTGCACACCTCGCTGATGCGGTCATGCACCGGCTGGCCGTCGGGGACGTGGATCGATCCCCCGCGGCGCACCGTGCCCGACGGATCCAACTTCGCTTTGCAGCACTGGACCCATACCTTCGATTACGCGCTGGTGTCCGGCGGCGGCGACTGGCGCAGCGCCGGCCTGCCGGCCCGAAGCGCCGAGTTCTGCCGACCGCTGTACGCCGCGCGAGGCGGTGGCGAACGTGCCGGCGGATTACCGCGATTCGGCTCGCTGCTCGAGGTCGAACCGGCCGGTGCGGTTCAGCTGGCAGCGCTGAAGGCGGCCGGCAACCCGCTTGCCTCCGGCAGCGGTCACCGAGTCGACCTCGCCGAGGGAGTCGCGGTGCGGCTGACCGAGGCGCTCGGTGCGCAGTCGACGGCCGTCGTTATTCGATGCGGCATGCGCAACGTGGTGGGTCATGTCGGCGGCCCGGCGACGTCGCGCGCCGATCTGCTCGAGCGGGCGCGACTGCACAGCCTGGCGGCCGACGGATTGAGGCTGCACGGCTTCGAGATCGCCACCGTCCTGACCCGACTCAATCTGCCCAAGGTGCTGGACGCCGATCATGCCGCGCTCGCCCCGAATGCCGAAGCGGCGCAGCCGCTCTACG
>JAFAWC010000394.1 GCA_019242135.1 Mycobacteriaceae bacterium
ACCGTATCGTCGGCAGGCTGCGTGCGCACCGATCGCGGCAGCTTCGCCGCCGATGCGGCGTTTGGCTCCCAGAACCGCTGTGCGAACAGCTGAACTGGCCGATGTGCGCGAGCAGAACGAACGCGATTGACACGCTGCGCTGCGAGATGGACGGTATGGCGACGCTCGGCGGCGTGTCGTGGCCGCCGGTTCAGTGTCGCGGGCGTGCCGGCAGCGCATCAAGGATCGGGCCGGTTTGTAGTCTTTGTATCATCGGTCCGGTCAAGCCAGCTGCCACGACTCGACCGCGGCGGGATTTATAAGGTGTCAGCGACACGGATTCGCGGGATGAAGGGTGCGCAATGGAGGGCTTCGCCGGAAAAGTGTGCGTCGTCACAGGGGCAGGCTCGGGCATCGGTCAGGCGCTAGCCATCGAACTGGCCCGTTCGCGCGCCAAGGTCGCCATCAGTGACGTCGACGTCGAGGGCCTCGCCGCCACCGAGGAGCGGGTGAAGGCCATCGGAGGGCCCGTGAAGTCCGACCGTCTCGACGTCACCGAGCGGGAGGCGTTCCTGGCTTACGCCGACGCGGTCCACGACCATTTCGGCACGGTCAACCAGATCTATAACAATGCCGGCATCGCTTTCGTCGGCGACGTCGAAATCAGCCAGTTCAAAGACATCGAGCGCGTAATGGACGTCGACTACTGGGGAGTGGTCTACGGCACCAAGGCGTTCTTGCCTCATCTCATCGCCTCCGGCGACGGGCATGTCATCAACGTGTCTAGTGTTTTCGGGCTGTTCTCGGTGCCCGGCCAGGCCGCCTACAACTCGGCAAAGTTCGCGGTGCGGGGGTTCACCGAAGCATTGCGCCAGGAGATGACCCTCGCCGGCCATCCCGTCAAGGTGACCACGGTGCACCCGGGCGGCATCAAGACCAACATCGCGCGCAACATGAATGCCGTCGAGGGCATCGACAAAGCCAAGCTGGCGAGGACGTTCGACAAGAGGTTGGCCAGCACGTCGCCGCAGAAGGCGGCGCGGACCATTCTTGACGGCGTACGCAAGAACAAGCCCCGGGTGCTAGTCGGCCCGGATGCCAAGGTCCTCGACATCATGGTCCGGTTGACCGGGTCGGGGTGTCAGCGGCTGGTCAGCGCGGTGACGGCACGCATGATGCCCGGGCGCTGAGCGTGTGGCCGAAGATTCTCGTGACATGCTGCCTTCTGGCATCTGGCGGCGAGGCGCGCTGGATGACTGGCTAACGGCCGAGCGGATGTGCCGACAGCCAGTCCTCGACGACCTGGCGCGGATCGGCCCCCTGCTCCACCCGGCGCCGCATGTCGGCCAGTGCGCTGGTGTCGAACTCGCCGGCTACCTCGTCGATGGCGAGCACGTCGCGCTCGGAGAGCTCGTCGCGCAGGTACAGCGGCACCACGTTCTCGGCCTGCACGACGGGAGGCCGCCGATCCGCCAGCACGATCACGTCATCAGGGATGCCAGGGTCCGCAGAGGAGGTCCAAGCCGCATCGATCTGCCCCGCACGTAGCGCTGCGAAAAGATCAGCGTCGGTGGGGTATTCGCGAGCGGGGGGAAGCTTGCAGCCACCGATCGACGACGGCTGCCGGGTGCCGCCCACCGCACCGATCGCCAGCCGTCCGCACCGGCCCACCAGTGTCGCCAGGTCCCGGCCCCACGCGTCGGCGCTTTGACTTGTCACCGCCACGGCGGGCTTATCCTCGGCCGCGGTCGTGTAATCGCCGGCCGCCACGCCCTCCGGCAGCGCCGCGACCATCGCCCGGTACACGTTTCGGTCCTGGACGACGTCGGTTGTGCCGGGCGCGAACATCTGCAGCACCCGTCCGGTGAACCCCGGAACCACAGCGACGTCGTCGCTACCCAGCTGGGCGATCGGGTCGGCCGCGTGCTCGATGCGCGCGGAGGACCCGTAGTAGCGCAACGCCGCGGCGTAAAGCTCGGCGAGCACCGTCGACTCGGCATCGGTTCCCGCGCCGACCACCAGCTCGCGCGCCGTGTGCCGGTCGGCGCAACCGACCACCAGCAGTGCGGTGGTCAGCAGCAGCGCGAAGCGCGTCCTAATCACTCGAGATGTCTGCCGCGGCGGCGACGGCCCGCGCAACTGCCGGTGCGACCCGCGGATCCAGCGGGCTCGGCACGATCCGGTCGGGGGCCACCTCGTCACCGATGACAGAGAAGATGGCCTCGGCGGCGGCACGTTTCATCTTCTCGGTGATCCGGCGGGCCCCCGCGTCGAGGGCGCCGCGGAACACTCCCGGGAAGGCCAGCACATTGTTGATCTGATTGGGAAAGTCACTGCGGCCGGTGGCCACCACCGCAGCGTGCCTGGCGGCGAGGTCAGGATGAATCTCGGGATCCGGGTTCGATAAGGCGAACACAATGCCGTCGGGTGCCATTGTCGCGATCAGCTCCTCGGGGACCACGCCGCCCGAGACGCCCAGGAACATGTCGGCGCCTTTGAGCGCCTCCACCATGCCGCCGGTGAGGCGCTCAGGATTGGTGCGTCGCGCCAAGTCGGCCTTTGCGGGGCTGAGGTCGTCGCGGCCGGAGTGCAGAATCCCCCGGGAATCCAGCACAGTGATGTCGGAAACACCCACAGACAACAGAAAATTCGCGCACGCCAGGCCCGCCGCGCCGACACCGGAGATCACCGTGCGCAGAGATTTCAGCTCGCGGTTGAGCACCTTGGTGGCGCCAAGTAAGGCCGCCAGCACGACGATCGCCGTGCCGTGCTGGTCGTCGTGCATTACCGGGCAGTCCAGCGCCTCGATAACACGTCGCTCAATCTCGAAACACCGTGGCGCGGAGATGTCCTCGAGGTTGACCGCCCCGAAGGTCGGCCGCAGGCGCACCAGTGTCTCGACGATCTCGTCGGGGTCCTTGGTGTCCAACACAATGGGGATCGAGTCCAAGCCGGCGAATTCCTTGATCAGTGCGCACTTGCCCTCCATCACCGGCAGCGCCGCCGCCGCGCCGATGTCCCCCAGGCCGAGCACCGCGGTGCCGTCACTGACGACCGCAACCAGCCGGCTCGCCCAGGTGTACCGGGCGGCCAGGGTGTGATCGGCCGCGATCGCCCGACTGACCTGCGCAACCCCGGGGGTGTAGGCAATCGATAGCGCACGCTGGGTGTCCAACGCAGACTTCAGCCCGACAGAGAGCTTGCCGCCGACATGAGCCTCGAAGATCTGCTCGTCGGTGATGACGATGTGGGCGCTCTCCCGCGCATGCGGTGAATCGGACACGGGGCCAGGGTACTGATTCTCGCAACCCCGGACGACGCGGACTTGGCAACCGCTCGCGGGGAGCCGCTGTGACTCAGATCAGGCCCAGCTCCTTGACCGCGTTGCGCTCGTCGGCGAGCTCGGCGGTGGACTTGTCGATGCGGCCGCGGGAAAACTCGTCGATCTCCAGGCCGGCCACGATCGTCCAGTTGCCGTCCTTCGTGGTCACCGGGAACGACGAGATCAGGCCCTCCGGAACGTCATAGCTGCCATCGGAGACGACGGCCATCGACACCCAGTCACCGTCGGGGCTGCCGAGCAGCCAGTCGCGCGCGGCGTCGGTGGTCGCCGACGCGGCCGACGCGGCCGACGACGCGCCGCGCGCGTCGATGATCGCTGCGCCTCGCTTAGCCACCGTCGGGATGAACTCGTTTTCGATCCACGACTGGTCGTTGACCACCTCGGCCGCGTTCTTGCCGCTCACCTCGGCGTGGAATACGTCGGGGTACTGGGTGGCCGAGTGGTTGCCCCAGATTGTCATCTTCTTGATGTCGGTGACCGCCGAACCCGCCTTCTTGGCCAGCTGACTGATCGCACGATTGTGGTCGAGCCGGGTCAGCGCCGAGAACCGCTCACGAGGAATGTCCGGTGCGTTGCTCATCGCGATCAGCGCGTTCGTGTTGGCCGGGTTGCCGGTCACGCCGACACGAACATCGTCTGCGGCTACCTCGTTGAGGGCCTTGCCCTGGGCAGTGAAGATCGCGCCGTTGGCCTCCAGCAGGTCGCTGCGCTCCA
>JAFAWC010000434.1 GCA_019242135.1 Mycobacteriaceae bacterium
CATCCTCGAGCGTCGGCGCCGAATCCATCGCCCAGCCGGCGCCGTAGTGCGCGGGCATGTAGTGGGTCAGCAGGCCGCGTCCTGACGGTGCGATCCACTCGAATTCGCTGCAGAACTGCATGCGCCGGGCATCCCCGCCGGACGCCAGCGGCCCCCACTGGTGGTGAGGTCCGCGCGCCCATGAACTGGAGCTCAGCCCGGCGTCAGCGGCCATTCCCGGAAACTGTGGATCATGGCCGAACGCGTCGAGTTGCCACGCGGTGGCCGGCTCGGCCCCAAGAACGTCACGCTGAAAACCCATGCCGTGCACGAAATTTCGGATCGTCGTCTCGGGGCTGGTGAGGTTGGTGTTGGGCTCGTTGTAGGCACCGCCCATGATCTCGACGCGACGCTCGCCGATCAGCCGCCGCAAGTCGGCGCGATCCTCCGGGTGGGTGTCCCAGTACGGCTTGAGGTAGTCGACCTCGGCGAGCACGAACTTGTAGTCTGGATCGCGCCGCGCCATCTCCAGATGCGCTCGCACCAGGCCGAACCCGTGCATCTGCCGGTCAGGCGGGTCGACGGTCCACCGGCTCGTGTACTCGGCCTGGGTGTTCCACCACACCGGGTCGTAGTGGAAGTGGCTGATCATGAACATTGTCCAGCCGGGCTCGGCGACGACAAATGTGAACGGGGTGGTCGTGCCGCCGGCCACCACCCGCGCCTTTCGTTGTTGGCCGGGCAGCGGATCGGCGACCTCGACCGGCACCTCGGCGCGGCCCGGCTGCGGATGCCGCACCTCCCCCGCCGTGCTCAGGCCGTCACCGTCAACCCGAACGGGCCCGACGGGCCCGGCGAACGTCACCCGCGCCAGTTGCAGCGGCGCTGCGGGTGGTCCCGCGAAAAGTTCCGTGGACTCCGCGGAGATGACACGCACCCTAAAACACTACGGCGGGCGCGCCCGCACGGCGGGCAAAAATCAGCGGCGAACACGCCCGGACCGGTCAGGCGCGCGAGACGTCGATGACAAGTGCCCGATGATCCGACACGGTCATGCTCGGCGCCTGACAGTGATCCACCCGCAGCGTGGCATCGTCGGTGAGGATGTGGTCAAGCTGACGGTCGGGCGCCTCCGCGGGGAAGGTCGCTGCCGTGCCGAGCGCGCGCAGCCCCGTCCACCGGCTGGGCGCCGGGGGGGTCATGTTGAGGTCGCCCAGCAGAACACGTGGTCGCGGAAAGCCCCGCAGATCCCGGATGAGCCGCCGCAGCTGCACCCGGTTCCATCCCGGCACGAACGACAGGTGGGTGTTGGCGACGGTCAACGGGCCCAGCGGGGAGTCCAGCCGTGCGATCACCGCCGCGCGCGGTTCCTCGTCGACGACTGCGATGCGGTTCGGTGCGGGCAGATACATCGGGAACCGCGTCGGGATCCGCGGCAACCGCACAACCTGCCAGGTCTGCACCTCGAAGCGCGACAACAGCGCGATGCCGTACGCGGCGGTCCCGGGCTGCTCGCGGCCCGTCGCCGCCATCCACGTCGCGCCGGGCGTGCCGGAGATCGCCGCCACGAAGCGGTGGCTCAGCGCCCCCATCGCCTCGGCGGCGACGGCGGTCAAATCCGCCCTCGCCGAGCGCGGCTGGTCACAGTCCACCTCCTGCAGCGCGAGCACGTCGGCGTCGAGCTGTTGGACCGATGCGGCGAGCCGGTCGATTTCGACGTTGCCATCGTGAACGCTGCGTCCGTGCAGAATGTTGAAGGTGGCCAGCCGCATGGGTACTACTTACCCGAAATGACTGACGACGGACCCGCGCGAAACGACCAGCTGCGTGACGCGCTGCGCCTGGCGGCGGCGGCGTTCAAGGCGCGCGGGCCCGGATTCGCGCTGGCCGGTAGCTACGCGTTGTGGGCGCACGGCGGGCCCGAACCCGTGCACGATGTCGACTTCGTCGTTGCGGAGCCCGACGTCGAGGAGGCCGCGGCAACCCTGGAAGACGCGGGTTTTTCCGTTGATCGGACGCCGGAGGACTGGCTGTTCAAGGCGTGCACAGGCGACGTGGTCG
>JAFAWC010000560.1 GCA_019242135.1 Mycobacteriaceae bacterium
CGCCCAAATCGACCCCGTGATCGCTACCGGCATGGCCAAAGACCCCGACCATCGTTATGCCACCACCGTCGAGTTAGCAGACGCCGCGCGTGGCGCGATCACCGCCCCCATTCGGCCACCCGCACCAGCTCCCATATCCCTCCCGACGACGCCGGATCCGCCGCAAGAGCAGCCATCCACGGTCTTTGCCCCGACCGCTTTCACGCCGCCCGCTGATGGAAGTCGCCCAGTCTCACCGTACGCCAGCCCCGCCGCCGACTTCGGCAGACAGGCCTTGGGGCCGAGCGATGTCCGTCCGGCTCGGCGAGCTGTGATTCCTGGTTCTGGCGATTCTGGCAGCAGCCGTGATCATCGGCGCGGCGGTGCTGTATTTGGCGACACGGTCTACTACCCAGCCCAATCCGACAACGTCACCACTGAGCACGATAGAGACGGAGCCGCCCACCCGCCTCTCGAGCTCCGAGGCGCCAGAATCCGGGCCACCGACCACGCCATCAGCGGCGTCGTCGGCATCACTGACGACGCCGCCCAGACCCAGCGGTGATCTGGGTTTGTCCACTGCGATGACTCGGCCCGCATGCGACGGCACGGGGATCGTCGTACTGGGTAATGCAACAAATCCAGCAAGCTACGGCGCAGACGTCCAACGGTTGCTGGATCAATACCCCGGCGCGTCGTATCTGCGCACGGATAATGCGTGTCCGTCTCTGCGCCAGTCAATGAACGGGAATCCTATCTACGCTGTCTATCGCGTAGCCGGTCAAACAGAAGCCGACATCTGCGCAGCGGTCAGGGCCGCTGGCGGTGACGCGTACGGCAAATGGCTCGATACGTCGAGCGATCCCAATTCCTACATCAGGCAAAGCTGCTTCCACTGATAGGAGCACACAGGCGCAAGCCGAGTGCGGTGATGCACCCCTATCCGGGTCGAATGGTGAAAGTACGTCAAGGTGCCGACCTTGCGCGCGGCAGGGTTTGTCGGAATCCTGGGATATCGCCAGATCGACGTAGGCGCCAAGGTTCTCGTGACCGCGGGCGAGCCGCTCGCTAATGTCAAGAGCGTGTTCTGGGTCTGCCGAACGTGCGGGGTGGAAAATGAGGCGGCGCCGCAGGTGTGCCGCATCTGCGCCGACGAGCGGCAATGGGTGCCGGCGTCCGGCCAGCAGTGGGCGACCCTAGATGAACTGGCGTCAGAGGGATCCCGCATCGAGCTCAGCGAGCTCGAAGACGCGCTGCTGGGTATCCGAACCGTCCCGTCTCTTGGCATCGGTCAGTACTCCAAACTCGTCTGCGGGCCCGCGGGCAATCTGCTCTGGGATCCGGTCGGCTTTATCGACGAGGCCAGCGCATCCGCGGTCGCCGCCCACGGCGACGTGGTGGCGATCGTGGCCAGCCATCCGCACATGTTCGGCTGTCAAGTCGAATGGAGCCGCATGCTCGGCGGTGTCCCGGTGTACGTCAACGCCGCCGACGCCGAATGGGTCATGCGTCCCGACCCCGCGATCAAGCTGTGGTCCGGGGTTCTCGACGTCACCCCCGGGATATCCGTTGTTCAGGTCGGCGGTCACTTCCCGGGCAGCGCCGTCTCACTCTGGGCCGACGGGGCCGACGGTCGCGGTGTGCTCCTGGTTGGCGACACCATCTTCCCGAATCCGGACCGCCGCTCCGTCGGCTTTCTTCGCAGCTATCCCAACCGGATTCCGCTCTCGCCGTCGGTGGTGCAGCGGATCGCCCGATTACTGGACGATTTAGCGTTCGACCGCATCTATGGGCTGTTCGACAACGCCATTGTTTCCGACGGGCATGCCTGTGTTCGTCATTCGGCGGATCGCTACAGCGCATGGGTGAACGGCGACTACGACGAACTCACTTGAGCGCCTAAGGTGGCCGTCTATGGGTTCGTTGGACGGGCGGATCGCCCTGATTACCGGAGCGGCACGCGGGCAGGGCCGCGCGCATGCACTGGCATTAGCGGCTGAAGGGGCCGACATCGTCGCGGCCGACGCGCCCGCTCCGATGGCCGACCTGACCTACCCGCTCGGCACCGAGGATGACCTTCGCGACACAGCGAAGCAGGTTGAAGCGCTGGGCCGGCGTTGCCTGCCGATACCTCTCGACGTGCGCGACCCGGCCCGGGTCGGCGCGGCGGTCGAGCAGACCCTGACTGAGATGGGCAGCCTCGACATCGTGGTCGCCAACGCCGGCGTCGTCAGCACCGGCCCGCTGGAGGAGATCAGCGACCAGATGTGGCAGCAGCTTCTCGACACCAACCTCACCGGTGTCTTCCACACCCTGCGGGCCGCCATCCCCGTCATGCGCCGGCAGCGCATCGGCCGGATCGTCGTGACCTCTTCGATGGGAGGCCGCATGGGCATCCCTCAGCTGGCGGCCTACAACGCCACCAAGTGGGGAATCATCGGGCTCGCGAAGTCCGTCGCCCTGGAAGTCGCCAAGGACGGCATCACCGTCAATGTCATCTGCCCGACCACGACGCAGACACCGATGGTGCAACCCACGGGCAGCGATGATGTCCCCGATGACCTGGTGCGTCGGATGATGAAGGCTAACCCGATCCCCCAGCCGTGGCTTCAACCCGAGGATGTCAGCCGCGGTGTGCTCTATCTGGTCACCGACCCCGGCGTGATCACCGGCAGTGTCCTGGAAATCGGCCTCGGCGGCAGCGCCCGCATCCACTGACCCGGCCGTGCCACGTGGCCGTTTCCTATCATCTTTCTATGGCCCCCGTCGGGCTGAACGCCGTGGACTCGGCCCGGTACCGTGCCGCAGGCTGGTGGTCCGACTCCACGCTGTCCGACGCCGTCCGGCGCAACGCCGAGCGGTCACCCGATCGCGCCGCTTACATCGATTTCCCGGACATGTCGCTGACCTGGCGCGAGTTCGACGCTGCCGCGGCCGCACTGGCCGAGCAGTTGGCCGGCGCCGGCGTTGCCCGGGGTGATCGGGTCGCGGTGTGGCACGGCGACTCCGCCGCCATCCATGTGCTGTTCGTCGCGATCGAACGCTGCGGTGCCGTCGTCGTCGGCATCGGCGCGCGGGCCGGCACCCGCGAGATCGCTCAGATATTGCGAAGTTGCGAGCCGCGGTTTCTGATCAGCGATGAGCAGCATCGCGATTCGGACGGGCTGGGCGTGGTCGTGCTGGTTTTGGACGGTGACGCGTTGTCGCTGAACGTGCACGTTGAACCTCGGCCGCTGGCTTTGGAGTCACAGCTCGGCCCCGACGACGTCTTCCTGATCAACTCGACCTCCGGCACCACCGGATTGCCGAAATGCGTCGT
>JAFAWC010000057.1 GCA_019242135.1 Mycobacteriaceae bacterium
GGCGCCGATCTTGTCCATCTTGTTGACGAAACAGATGCGCGGAACGTCGTACTTGTCGGCTTGGCGCCACACCTGCTCGGATTGCGGCTCGACACCCTCCTTACCGTCGAACACCGCAACGGCACCGTCGAGCACCCGCAGGTTGCGCTCCACCTCGACGGTGAAATCAACATGGCCAGGCGTGTCAATAATGTTGAGCTGATTGTCTTTCCAGAACGTGGTGGTGGCAGCCGAGGTGATCGTGATCCCTCGCTCCTGCTCCTGCTCCATCCAGTCCATGGTGGCGGCGCCCTCGTGGACCTCGCCCATCTTGTAGTTGATGCCGGTGTAGTAGAGGATCCGCTCAGTCGTGGTGGTCTTACCGGCATCGATGTGCGCCATGATGCCGAAGTTTCGGACCTTCCTCAGGTCAGTCAGCACGTCCTTCTGTGCCACGGAAGTCTTCCCACTCTTTCGCTTGCTCGGTTGCTGTTGTCGTTACGCTCGGGTCCGCCTCGGCGGCGACATCAGGTCGCGGCCGCTTCCGCGTCGTCACCAGCGGTAGTGCGCGAAGGCGCGGTTCGCCTCGGCCATCTTGTGGGTGTCCTCGCGTCGCTTCACCGATGCACCCAGCCCGTTGCTCGCGTCGAGAATCTCGTTGGCCAGCCGTTCGACCATCGTCTTTTCCCGCCGCTGCCGCGAGTACCCCACCAACCAGCGCAGCGCCAGCGTGGTGGAGCGGTCCGGGCGCACCTCGACGGGCACCTGATAGGTCGCGCCACCCACCCGGCGGCTACGCACCTCCAGCGCGGGCTTGACGTTGTCGAGAGCGCGCTTGAGAGTGACCACCGGATCAGTCCCGGTCTTGTCGCGAGCCTGTTCGAGCGCACCATAAACAATGCGTTCAGCGAGCGATTTCTTCCCCTCTAGCAGAACCTTGTTCACCAGTTGGGTGACGAGCTGCGACCCGTAGACTGGGTCGTTGACCAGCGGACGCTTGGGCGCGGGCCCCTTGCGCGGCATCAGCTCTTCTCCTTCTTGGCCCCGTAACGGCTGCGGGCTTGCTTGCGGTTCTTCACGCCCTGGGTGTCAAGCGAGCCGCGGATGATCTTGTAGCGGACGCCGGGCAGGTCCTTCACCCGGCCGCCGCGCACCAACACCATCGAGTGCTCCTGCAGGTTGTGGCCTTCGCCCGGGATGTAGGCGGTCACCTCGACCTGGCTGGTCAGCTTGACACGCGCGACCTTGCGAAGTGCCGAGTTCGGCTTCTTCGGCGTGGTGGTGTACACCCGGGTGCACACCCCGCGGCGCTGCGGGCTGCCCTTGAGTGCCGCGGTCTTCACCTTCGCGATCTTGTCGCGGCGCCCCTTGCGGACCAGCTGCTGGATGGTTGGCATCTACCGGCTTTCTCTGTCGCTTCCCTACGTCGGTGTACTGCGTCTGTACTGCATTTACACTGCATGCTCAGTTGTCGTCCTGTGCTCGGCTCGGTCACCCCGCGGCCGGGCGTGTCGCATGCGTCCGCCGCGGTCTGCACCGTGACATCGTGGACATGCGAATTGGCCCGGCGTGCGGGCATGCGTCACCGCAGGCGCCTTATCGGCCGAGCACGAACCATCACGATACCAGGGCCGATGCCATCCGAACAAAACCGCGAACTACCGCTGTTGCATTCCCGCGGCCAGGCGCAACACCATGTCGGAGAACACCGCGTCAACGTCGATGTCGGCCATCACGCCGGTCATCTCCAGCAGCACGAACCCGTGCAGCGCGGCCCAGAACTCCAGGGCCGCATAAAACGCGTCCTCGCCGGCGAGCCCGTAGGACACCAGCACGGCGATCACCGGCTCGGCCGCGGCGCGCGCGACCGCCGTGTATTCCGGATCGTCGCCGCCGGCCAGTGGCATCCGGGTGAAGGCGGAGTATCGGCCCGGGTGGTGGTGGGCGTAGCTGCGATACGCACCCGCCATCACCAGCACCGCGTCGTCGCGCGTGCGGCCCTGCCCCACCGTGCCGAGCATTTCGATGATGTCCACGATCACTCGCTTGCGCACGCTGCGACGCAGATCGTCGAGGCTGCTGACGTGGTTGTACAGCGACGGGCCCTTGGTTCCGAGCTGGGCCGCCAGCGCGTTGATGGTCAACGCGTCCCAGCCTTCGCGGTCGAGGAAGGTCAGCGCGGCGTTGACGATCACCTCACGGCTCAGCTTGGTCGACCGCCCGGGGGCGCGGGCCGCGCCCCTCGACCGCCGCGCCGGCTGCGACTGCGGCTCAGCTGCCACGGTCAAGCACTTTAGCGGCTCGCCGGCAGACGGCGGTCAGTTGGCGCGGTCCTGCGTCAGCTGGGCGAGCTGGTGGACGACCGTGCACAACGGCGGCAGCGTGGCGATGTTCATGGATTGGATCGACCAGGTGATCACGTCTGGGCCCTTGCTGACGTAGACGCTGCAGGCGTTCGCGTCGGAGGCCTCAAAACCGTGGTTGCCGTTCAGGGAGAGCTCGGCCAGTTTTCGTCCGGCCGCGCGCTCGAGGGTTCTTTCGGTATCCACGTCGCTGCCGCGATACCACCACGTCGAGATTCCCATGCCGGCACCGAACATGCCGATCATCGAGTTCTCCTGCCAGAAGCAACCCGCGTCGTTGACGACGACCTTGGTGAACCGACCAGTCCCGGCGGCGGCGTTGATCTCGGCGTCGGAGACGAGGTTGCAGTCGCCGCTGTTGAAACCGGCGACGGCCGGCGCGGGTGGTGTCGGTTTGGGTTGCGCCGCAGCGCATGCCGTGACACCGCCGGTCGCCGACAGGACCGCGATCGCACCCGACAACCATGCCCTGCCGGCGAGTCGCGCCATCACGCGTCCGACGCCAAAGTCTTCGCCAGCAGGGTTTGCGCGAGCCGGCACGGGTCGGTCGACGAGTCGCCGCGGATCTGCACCCACCAGCTCGCCACCCCGGGAATGGTGGCAGCGGTCGCCGAGCAGCCCGCGCCGGTCACTGACCGGCGAGCCAGAAACGCCTGGCGGTTCTCGATCTCGACGTCGATGACCTCGGCCCGGTTCGCCTGGGCGACTCGGCGTTCGCGGTCGAGGCTGCCGGTCTCGAACCACGAGTAGGTCACGTCGATGAACGTCGATGCCTGCATGAGCATGTACTGGCAGACCGCACCGCTGTACGGGCGGACGACATAATCGGCGCCGACAACCTGCTGGATTGTGCTGTCCAGCAACAGCCCGCACCGGTTGTCGGCGTACCCGTAGCCACGTTCGGAAACGCCACCCTGGTGGGTGGCGCGGTGGGCCGCGCCGCTGATCGTTCGCGAACAGCCGGGCACCGTCATGACCGTCGAGACGATCATGACGATGACCGCCACGGCGCGTCTACTCACTGGGGACACCGTACCGAGCGACGTTTGCCCTCGCGACCTGGAACGCCGGTCGCCTCAACCACTACCGCGGTGGCTGTCAGCGCCGTACGCTTTGCTCGTCGGGATGTGGGAAAGGGGCGACTATGACCCGAACCGCTGCATGCCTCGCCGCCGTGGCGTGCCTGACCTTCCCGGTGGCCGCGGCACCGGTGGCCCACGCGCGGGGCGAAGGCGACACGCACATCTCGGGCACCGCCGAAGAGCTGTCGATCGACTGCAACAACGCGACGCTGTTCGTCAACGGAACCAGCAACGTGATCACCGCCTACGGCACCTGTTATGCGGTGACCATGCAAGGCTCGGGCAATGTCGTGATCGCCGACACGATCACCGACGACATCACCGTGTACGGGTGGAACCAGACGGTGACGTTCCACAACGGCGATCCCTACATCTTGGACCGCGGCCGCGAACTCGGGATGACGAACAACATCAACCGCGCCTGACGCTCAGGACGACGCGCCGTGTCGGCCCGCGCCGGCCGCGAATCGCCCCGCCCCTTCAAGCGCCTCGGCGGTGACGCGCGCGATGCTGGCGAATTCGAAATCGATGGCATCCGCCTCCGACATTCCCCACTGGTTGAGCGTCGAGAGCCGGTCGGACCTCATGCACTGCTGCGGTAGCGCGGAGAGCTCGGCCGCGAGCTTCTCCGCGGCATGGCGTGCGTCCCCGTCCGCCACGACGCGGTTGGCCAGCCCGATCGCGTAGGCCTCGGCGGCCTTGACCGCGCGGCCGGTGAGGATCATGTCCATCGCCCGGCTCTGACCGATCAGCCGCGGCAGCCGTACCGTGCCGCCGTCGATCAGCGGAACACCCCACCGCCGGCAGAACACTCCGAAGACGGCACTCTCCTCGGCCACCCGCAGATCGCACCACAGCGCCAGTTCCAGCCCGCCGGCGACGGCATACCCACTCACCGCCGCGATCACGGGCTTGGACAACACCATTCGCGTCGGGCCCATCGGGCCCGGGCCGGTGCGGTGCACGACGTTCGACTCCGGCGTTCCGAACGCCTTGAGGTCGGCGCCGGCGCAGAATGTTCCGTTGTCGCCCCACAGCACTGCGACCAACGCGCTGTCGTCGGACTCGAACTCGTCGAAGGCGGCGACCAGCTGCGCGGCGGTCGGGCCGTTCACCGCGTTGCGCGCGCCGGGCCGGTCGATGATGACCGTCGTCACCGGACCCTGACGCTCGACGCGTACCTCGTCGCTCATGTTTTCGCCTCCATCAGTTCGGATTGCCGTGTAGCGTCACGCCGCGCCGCAAGCTCGTCGGCGAACTGCAAATAGCATTCCCGCAGTGCCTGCGCCGGCCATGCCGGGGGCAGCAGCTCTGCAGGCAACACCGGGTCGGTGAGCAGATGGCGCACCATGCCGGCCGCGGCGACGAACCGGCCCGGGGTGTCGGACGCGTTGGCCATGTCATCGAGCAGCCGCCGGGCCGCGCGTTGCCACTCGGGTAGGTCCCACAGCTGCTGAGCCAGCGCCGAGGAGTCCCCGTCGCGCGAGCGCAGCACCCGCACCCGCCGCGTGACATCGGTGGGCAGCGCGATCTCGAGGTTGTCGGGCCGCAGCCACACCCCCTCGCGAAGTTCACCGAAACGGTTCTGTCGCAGCGTCGTCCGCAGGATCGCGCGAGTTCGCGCCTCGACGCCCACGCTCGTGATGACCAGCGTTGTCCAGGTGCCGTCCCACGGCTTGATGTGGGGACGCATCGCCTCGTCTTGGCGTCGCTGCCGGGCCAGCAGCCGGTCGGACAGCCGGTACCCGTCGGCCGAGCGCACTAGGTCCCCGGTGCCGACCAACCGCGTCAGTGCGACCCGCACCGTCGACTCCTTGAGTCCGAAATCACCAGTGAGCCGGAGTAATTCGGCTGCGGTAGCCCAAGCCGGGTGCGCGCCCAGCAGCACGCTCAGCATAACCGAGCGCGCCGTCATCCGGCTCAGCGTCCGTGCCATGTCGCTAGACCTGCGACGCGCGGCGCCCGTGGTCGCCGAACGGTTCGTCGCGCCGGCGCACCGCGTCGCGGAAGCCGTCCTGACGCGCCTGGGCGACAAACGCGTGGCCTTCGGGTGTGTGTCGGGCGATACCGTCGAAGATCGTCGAGATCATCGCGCTGGTACCGACGCCCTGGTGGTACAGCGCGCTGTTCATGGCCAGCTTCACCATGATCAGCTGGTTGACGGGTATCGCGGCGATGCGCGCCACCAGCCGCTCGGTGTGCTCGTCGAGGTCGGCGGGATCGGGGGCTTCGACGGCCAGACCCCACTCGGCGGCCTGCGCGCCGGTGATGCAATCACCGGTCAGCAGAAGGCGTTTGGCCCGCTGGTCACCGAGCCGGTGGGCCCACATTCCCGCCGCGGGCACCCCCCACACCCGGGTCGGCGGGTAGCCGATCTTGGCGTCGGCGGCGGCGATCACCTGGTCTGCGTGCAACGCGATGTCGGTTCCGCCCGCGACGCAGTAACCGTGGATCTTGACCACCGTGGGCTTGTCGGCATGCATCAAACTGGCGAAGCCGCGCACGAACCGGCTCATCATCTGGTAGTCGATCATGGGATCCCACGGCTGGTCGGGACGATGGTTGAGGGCCTGCGTCTTGCCGTCCAGCACGGTGCCCCGGTACGCGCTGCCGCCGCCCGCCGACGACGACCCCTCGGCGTAGGCGCTGAGATCGAAACCCGCGCAGAACCCCTCGCCGCGCCCGGCCACCAGGATCACGTGCACGTTGGGGTCGAGGTCGGCACGCTCGACGAGCGCGGACAGCTCCAGCGGGGTGTCGGCGATGATGGCGTTGCCTTTTTCCGGTCTGTTGAACGTGATTCGCGCAACCCGGTCGGTGACCTCATAGGTCATCGTCTTCAGGTTGTCGAAGTCGACCGGCCGGATCGCGTGCGTCATCCGCGGTTCACCAGTGCTTCTTGCGCGCCGTCATCCTTTGACCAGCGCCCGCTCGAGTATCGGGGCGACGTCGAGCCCGGCGGGCATGGTGCCGAACGCGCCGCCCCACTGGCCGCCGAGTCGGGTGGCCAGAAACGCCTCGGCCACGGCGGGATGGCCATGGCGCACCAACAGCGACCCCTGCAGCGCGAGGCAGATGTCCTCGGCCACCTTTCGCGCGCGGTACTGGATCGTGTCTGACTCACCGAGCTGTACTTTCAGCGCGTCGACGCGCGCGTCGAGGCGCCGGTCTGCTCCGGCGGTGTTCGACAGCTCGTCGAACATCACCTGGACGCATTCCGGGCGAGTTGCCATCGCGCGCAACGTGTCCAGCGCACTGACGTTTCCGGAGCCTTCCCAGATGCCCATCAGCGGCGCCTCGCGGTACAGCCGGGGCATTCCCGACTCCTCCACGTATCCGTTGCCGCCCAGACATTCCATGGCCTCGGCCGCGTGCGGGGTGGCGCGCTTGCAGACCCAGTACTTGCTGGCGGCAAGGCCGATGCGGCGCAGCAGCGTTTCTGTCTCGTCGCCGCGCAGGCCGTTGTCGGTGGCTCCGGCCATGCGCATCGCAATGATCGTCGCGGCCTCCGCCTCAACGGCGAGATCGGCGAGCACGTTGCGCATCAACGGCTGGTCGATGAGGTAGGCGCCGAACGCCTTTCGATGCTGGGCGTGGTGGATGGCGCGGGCCAGCCCGTTGCGCATGCTGGTTGCGCTGCCCAGGGTGCAGTCCAGCCGGGTGAGGTTGACCATCTCGATGATCGTCGGCACGCCGCGACCCTCCTCGCCGACCAGCCAGGCGGTGGCACCGTCGTACTCGACCTCGCTGGACGCGTTGGCGTGGTTGCCGAGCTTGTCCTTCAACCGCTGCAGCAACATCCGGTTGCGGCTGCCGTCGGGCAGCACACGTGGCAGGAAGAAGCACGACAGCCCACCGGGGGCCTGTGCGAGCACCAGGAAGATGTCGCACATCGGCGCGGAGGTGAACCACTTGTGCCCGGTCAGGCTGTAGCTGCCGTCGCCGTTGCGTGTCGCCTGGGTAGTGCCGGCGCGCACGTCGGAACCGCCCTGCTTCTCCGTCATCGACATGCCCGCGGTGATTCCGGCCTTGGTGGCGGGCACGGTGAGCTCGGGGTCGTACACGCAGCTGGTCAGTAGCGGCTCGTAGGTTGCGGCGAGCTCTGGGTTGACACGCAGCGCCGGCACGACCGCATAGGTCATCGAGATCGGACAGATGTGACCCGGTTCGGGTGTCCACACCGATGTTTTCGCCGCGCGCACGACGTGCGCGCCGGGCCGGTCGTCGGCCCACGGCGCGCCGTGCAGCCCGTGGCCGATCGCCACCTGCATCAGCTCGTGGTAGGCGGGGTCGTACTCGACCTCGTCGATGCGGTGGCCGTATTTGTCGTGCGTGCGCAACACCGGACGATGCCGGTCGGCGAGCTCGCCCCATCGCTGGGCCTGCCGTGAGCCGGACAGCGCGCCGAGCTCGGTGACCTCGTCGATTCCCCATTGCCCGCCCTCGCGGATCAGGGCCTCGGCGAGCACCGGCGAAGTGGCGGGGTTGTAGTTCTCCAGGGGCGGAACCTGGTTGGTGACGGTGTGCGTGTCAGGCATACCGCAGTGTTACATTTTTTCGACAGCCGCACAATATGCGTAATAGCCTTGCGGGGGCGGGTGCCGGTCGGCGCGTGGTCACCGCGGGTGAGCCGCGAAGAATTCCCACAGTTTCTGTGTCGCGAACGACGGCCACTCGTGACCGCCGCCGTCGACCGTGACGAGCACGACACTGCGGTTAGCGGCACAGTCCGCGGTGGACGTGGTGAGAGGCCCGTCTGCAACGACGACCGGGGCACCGCACTGATCGACG
>JAFAWC010000149.1 GCA_019242135.1 Mycobacteriaceae bacterium
GGCGTCACCAAATCCACATACTGCTCACCGATCGCCGACACCGAATGCACGTTGGCCACCACGTTCACCGGGATCTTGTAACGATCGGCGATGCTCCGTGGTCATTAAGCTGCCCCGTGGCCAAACGCGCGCCCGTGTGATCTACGCAAATGGTTGCAGCTCGACGCCGTTGCTGATCAGGCGTTGCCGCACGGCCGCGGCAATCCGCACCGCACCGGGTGAATCGCCATGCACGCATACCGATTCCACACTGATCGGTATCACCGAGCCGTCGATCGCGGTGACTTCGCGGCGGGCGACCATGGCGGCCACCCTTTCTGCTACTTCGACGGGATCGGTCAGCACCGCGCCCCGTTCACGTCGCGACACCAGTCCTCCGTCCGGTCGGTAGGCACGGTCCGCGAAAGCCTCGGCGACACAACGCAAACCGACTTCAGTCGCCGCTGCGAACATCGCCGACCCCGCCAGGTGAAGCACTGGCAACGTGGGGTCCACCGCATGTATGGCCGCCGCGGTCGCGTCCGCCTGGCCTTCGTCGGTGACGACCGTGTTGTACAGCGCGCCATGGGGTTTAACGTACGACACCACCGAGCCGGCGGACCGAGCGAGCGCCTGCAGAGCACCGATTTGATAGATCACGTCGGCGGTCAGATCCTCGGCGGTGATATCGATGTAGCGGCGTCCGAACCCGGCGAGGTCGCGATAACCAACTTGTGCGCCGATGCGTACCCCCCGCAGCGCGGCGCCCTGGCATGTGCGGGCCAGCCCGGCGGGATCGCCGGCGTGAAAGCCGCAGGCGACGTTGGCGCTGGTGACCAGGCCAAGCATGTCCTCGTCGTCACCCAGCCGCCACACGCCGAACCCCTCACCGAGGTCCGCGTTCAGGTCGACGGTTTGCTGGCTCGTCGTCACGAAAGCCAGCCTAGGCGTGCTGTCCCCCTGACCCGATGCACTAGCCTCACAAAACATGGCCAGGGCACCGGTGCGGCAGCGGGCGACCCTGGCCTCGGTGGCGGCCGAACTCAACGTGTCGCGCACCACGATCTCCAATGCGTACAACCGGCCCGACCAGTTGTCGGCCGATCTGCGGGAACGAGTTCTTGAAACGGCCAAGCGGCTGGGTTATCCAGGCCCGGATCCGCTGGCGCGGTCCTTGCGCACCCGCAAAGCCGGGGCGGTGGGACTGGTTCTCACCGAGCCGCTGAACTACGCCTTCAACGATCCGGCTGCCGTGAGTTTTGTTGCCGGCCTTGCCGAATCGTGCGAAGAAGTGGGTCAGGGTCTGTTGCTGGTCGCGGTCGGGCCGGGCCGCAGCGTCGCCGAGGGATCGCACGCGGTGCTCAACGCCGGCGTCGACGGATTCGTCGTCTACTCGGTGGCCGACGATGACCCGTACCTGCAGGTGGCGCTCGAGCGCCACCTGCCAGTGGTCATTGCCGACCAGCCCAAGGGTGTGCCGGGCACCTCCGGTGTCTGCATCGACGACCGTTCCGCGATGCGAGAACTTGCCGATTACGTTGTGGCACTTGGCCATCAGGAGATCGCGCTGCTCACCATGCGGCTCGGCTTGGAGCGCACCCCCGGCGCAGCGGCGGAGGCCAGCCCGGAACGGTTGCGATCGCCCCACTTTCACGTCCAGCGCGAACGCATCAACGGTGTCCGCGACGCGATGGCGGCGCACGGGCTCGATCCCGGCTCGCTGACCGTCGTGGAGAGCTACGAGCATCTGCCGACTTCGGGTGGCGCGGCCGCCGAAGTCGCCTTGGCGGCCAACCCGCGAATCACCGCTCTGATGTGCACGGCCGATGTGCTGGCGCTTTCGGCCATGGACTACCTGCGGGCGCGGGGCATCTATGTACCGGGCCAGATCACCGTCACCGGCTTCGACGGCGTGCCAGAAGCCGCGCGCCGCGGCCTCTCCACGGTTTCTCAGCCGAGTCTGGAAAAGGGTCGGCTGGCGGGAAAACTGCTGCACACACCGCCCCGGTCGGGTCTTCCGGTCGACGAGGTGCTGCCGACGGAACTGATCCGCGGTCGTACCGCGGGTCCGCCCGGCTGAACCGCGTCAGATCTTGGGGTGTTCCTCGTCGCCGATCAGCAGCCGTACAGCGAGGTCGAGGCGCTTGCTGACGTCGGTGGCCGACGCCCGACGCGTAAGCCAGGCCAGCAGGTTCGACAACCACACGTCGGAGATCACCCGCGCGATGTGGTACTGGTCCTCGGTTGGCTCGCCGTCACTCATCGCCCGCGCGAACATGCTGTCCATCAGTTTGCCGACGTAATCGACTTCACCGGCCACCGACGCGTCGGCGAACACGAACGCGCGAGTCATCGCCTCGGTCAGCAACGGGTTTCGCTGCATCGCCCGGTTGAGCCGGCTGATCATCTGATGCAGCCGCTGATACGGGCTGCCCGCACCGATCGCCGTGCGGTCGTTCTTGGCGTCGATGCGCTCGAATTCCCGCCCGAGCGCGGACACCAGCAGATGCACCTTCGACGGGAAGTACCGGTACAGCGTGCCGACCGCAACGTCGGCTCGCTCGGCGACCGCCCGCATCTGCACTGCCTCGTATCCGCCCTTAGAGGCGATAGCCAAGGTGGCGTCGAGGATGCGTTTGCGGCGCTCCCGTTGAGCCTCCGAGCCGAGTTCGGACTCGGCCAGTGCGGCCACCGTCAGCACCTGCGGGTGACGTGGCTCGCCCGGCGGGCTGGAACTGGTCTGCGCTGGCGTCGACATGCGGTGAGCGGCTCCTTCTGTTCGTCCTCTGCCCAAAACGATACGCACGCCGGTGCCAAATTTCTTCCCGGCCTGACGCCCGGCGGCCCTGGTGTGCTGCCCAGATGCGCACCGGCTTGATGACCGGTGCACGTACTATTAGAACACGTTCTAGTAGGCTGCACGTGTCTAAACCAACGGCTGAGGAGGCCGATCGTGTCAGCGCCCATGTTCTCCGAGCAGGCCGCCGCCAGGGAGCTGGTGCGCTCGTGGGCCCCCGGGTCGGGCGCGATCGCGGCCGCCCGCGCTATCGAGCAGGGCGATCATGACGCCTGGCGGAAACCGTTTCGCGGATTGGCGGAACTGGGGTTCTTCGGCGTCGCGGTGCCCGAGGCGCTCGCCGGCGCCGGCGGCCGCGTGGCTGACCTCTGCGCAATGCTCGACGAGGCCGCCCATGCGTTGGTCCCGGGCCCGATCGCGACCACCGCGCTGGCCACGCTGGTCCTCGGCGATGCCCACAGACGGCAACTATCCGACGTGATGTCAGGGCATCGCAGCGCCGGTCTCGCTCTCGGTGGCGACCTTCGCTGCGATGCCGACCACGTCAGCGGCACCCTGCCGCTGGTGCTGGGTGGCAGACCCGGCGAGTACGTGATCGCTCCCGCGGGACAACAGTGGCTGCTGATCGACACCACCGCCGGCGCGATGGTCGAGCCGCTCGCGCCCACTGACTTTTCCCGCCCGCTGGCGCGCGCGGTGCTCGATTCGGCGCCCGTGGTGGTCATCGATGCCGCCGCGCAGCGGGTCATTGATCTGGCCGCCACCGTGCTGGCGGCCGAGGCCGCTGGACTGGCCCGCTGGACGCTGCAGACGGCCACCGAATATGCAAAGGTGCGCGAGCAGTTCGGCAAGCCCATCGGCAGCTTCCAGGCGATCAAACACATTTGTGCCGAGATGTTGCTGCGCTCGGAGCAGACCGCGGTGGCCGCGGCCGACGCCGCGCGTGCCGCCAGCGACGCCGACGACCGCCAGTTCTCGGTTGCCGCGGCCGTGGCCGCCGCAACCGCCATCGAGGGCGCCAAGGCCAACGCGAAGGACTGTATCCAGGTTCTCGGCGGCATCGGCATCACATGGGAGCACGACGCGCATCTGTATCTTCGCCGCGCATACAACATTTCGCAGTTCCTCGGCGGCCCGTCACGGTGGCAGCGCCGCGTCGCGGCGTTGACCCGCGAAGGCGTGCGCCGCGAACTTCACATCGACCTGGAGTCGGTCGATCACCTGCGTCCGGAGATCGCCGCGGCAGTCGCCGATGTCGCCGCGCACCCTCCCGGCGACCGCCAGGTCGCGCTCGCGCAGGCCGGCCTGGTCGCGCCGCACTGGCCCAAGCCGTATGGCCGCGACGCCTCGCCCGCCGAACAGCTGCTGATCGACCAGGAGATGGCGGCCGCCGGAATCGATCGTCCGGACCTCGTGATCGGCTGGTGGGCGGCGCCGACCATTCTTGAGCACGGCAGCGCCGAGCAGATCGACCGCTTCGTGCCAGCTACCTTGCGCGGTGAGCTGATCTGGTGCCAGCTGTTCAGTGAGCCCGGGGCCGGCTCCGACCTCGCGTCGCTGCGCACGAAAGCCGTTCGGGCCGAGGGCGCGCAGGGAAACGGTTGGCGGCTCACCGGGCAGAAGGTGTGGACCTCGGCGGCGCAAAAGGCCCAGTGGGGGGTGTGTCTGGCGAGGACGGACCCCGACGCACCGAAGCACAAAGGCATCACCTATTTCCTCGTCGACATGTCCTCACCGGGTCTGACGATCCGGCCGTTGCGCGAAATCACCGGCGACGACTTGTTCAACGAGGTGTTTTTCGACGAGGTGTTCGTGCCCGACGACATGGTCGTCGGCCAGGTCAACGACGGCTGGCGGCTGGCGCGCACCACGCTGGCCAACGAGCGTGTCGCGATGGCCCACGGCACCGCGCTCGGCAATCCGATGGAGCAGCTGCTCGCCACCGTGGCGGAGATGGACCTCGATCCCGCCGACCAGGACCGCCTCGGTGCGCTGATCGTCTCCGCTCAGGTCGGCTCGCTGCTCGACCAGCGGATCGCGCAGCTGGCCGTCGGCGGTCAGGACCCCGGGCCGCAGGCCAGCGCGCGCAAGCTGATCGGCGTGCGATACCGGCAGGCGCTGTCGGAGTTTCGCATGGACCTGTCCGAGGGCGCGGGCATCGTCGAGAACCGCACCGTGCATGACTTCCTCAACACCCGCTGCCTGACGATCGCCGGTGGCACCGAGCAGATCCTGCTCACCATGGCCGGTGAGCGCCTACTGGGTCTGCCGCGCTAACCGCTGCGCGCCCCCGCGAGAACCGCCAGACAGACCTCTCAGCTGAACGTCGTCTGCGCGCACGTGGTCGGCGAGGTGATGTTCACGCCGCTGTACACCACTTGAATCTCCGCGCACACGATGTAGTCGGCATTCAGCATCGGCTGACCCGTCTGCCAGTCCGTCGGCTGAGTCTGGCCCGAAATCTGGTACTTCTCCGGCGGCCCGCCACCGAAGTAGATCGTGGTGATCTCGCGCTTGCCCATTTCCTTGTACTGCCGGGTGTTGGCGGCGACCACCTGTGTCTCCAAATTGTTCAGCCGGTTCGACGACCGCAGCGTGGTGGTTTGGCGCGCCA
>JAFAWC010000326.1 GCA_019242135.1 Mycobacteriaceae bacterium
ACTTGCCGAGCAACTTGACCCCCTCGGTCGGGTCAGGCGCGAAGAGATTGACGCTCAGGCCGCCGGGACCCATCAGCACCAGCCGGCCGGCACGGTCAGGATTGTCGAGCGCAAAGCGCACGGCGGTCCCGCCGCCGAGCGAATTACCAACCAGCGGAGCGCGTTCGATACCGAGGTAATCGAAGAGGTCGCGCAGCGCGGTGGCGCTGTAGCGGTTGTACTGCTCGTGCTCGGTGTGCTTGTCGGAGTGGCCGTAACCGGGTTGGTCGACGGCGAGGACGTGGAACTGCTCGGCCAAAACCGCGATGTTACGGCCGAAGTTCGACCAACTCGACGCCCCGGGCCCGCCACCGTGCAACAGAACGACGGTCTGCTCGTTTCCCGCTCCCGCCTCGTGGTAATGCAGGCGCATGTCGTCGCGGACCTGGGCGTAACGCGACGTCGACTCGAAGGTGACCTCTGATTGGGATTCGGCTTCCGATACGAACGACGTCATCAGACCATGGTGTCCTGGGGCGGCAGGCCGAACTCGTTATTGCCGAAGATCAGGTACGCGCGTTCCGGATCGTTGGCGGCGTGTACTCGACCGGCGTGGGCGTCGCGCCAGAACCGTTGAATGGGAGCGCTGTTGGCGAGCGCGGTCGCGCCGGAGGCCTCGAACAGCCGGTCGATGGACGCGATCGCGCGCCCGGTGGCGCGGACCTGGTCGCGACGCGCACGGGTGCGCAGCTCGAAGGGAATCTCCTTGCCGGCCGACAGCAGGGCGTACTCGTCGCTGACGTTGCCGATCAGCTGCCGCCAGGCGGCGTCGATGTCGCTCGCCGCCTCGGCGATGCGGACCTTGGCGAACGGGTCGTCCTTCGCCTTCTCGCCGGCAAAGGCGGCGCGGACGCGCTTGCCCTGGTGCTCGACGTGGGCTTGGTATGCGCCGTAGGCCATCCCGACGATCGGGGCGGAGATCGTGGTGGGGTGAACGGTGCCCCAGGGCATCTTGTACACGGGCGCGGTGTTGGTGGCCAGGCCGCCGGCGGTGCGGTCGTTCATCGACTTGTACGACAGGAAGCGGTGGCGCGGCACGAAGACGTCCTTGACGACCAGGGTGTTGCTGCCGGTGCCGCGCAGGCCGACTACGTGCCACACGTCATCGATCTCGTACTCGGTGCGCGGGATCAGGAAGCTGCCGAAATCGACCGGCCTGCCGTCCTTGATGACCGGGCCGCCGACGAACGTCCAGGCGGCGTGGTCACAACCCGACGACCAGTTCCACGATCCGTTGACCAGATAGCCGCCGTCGACCACCTCGCCGGCGCCCATCGGCGCGTAGGACGACGAGATCCGGACGTCGGTGTCGTCGCCCCATACTTCTTCCTGAGCCTGTTGGTCGAACAGCGCGAGGTGCCAGTTGTGCACTCCAACGATCGAGCCCACCCATCCGGTCGACCCGCACGCGCTGGCGAGGCGGCGAGCCGCTTCGTAGAACAGCGCCGGATCACATTGCAGGCCGCCCCACTGCTCGGGCTGCAGCAGACGGAAAAAACCGATCTGCTGCAATTCACTGACAGTGGCATCCGGCAGGCGGCGCAGGTCCTCGGTCTCCTGGGCTCGCTGCCGCAACTTCGGCAACAGGTCGTCGATGGCTGCTAACACCGACTGCGCGTCGCGTTGTTGAATGGACGTCACTGGATCCCTTTCGATCGTGCGGGCCCAAGAGGTGACCCAGACGCAAGATTAGAACACGTTACGATTTTAGTCGAGCACCGCGTTCCTGCAGCAGGTAGACCCGTGGAAGTGGATTTCTGTAACATGTTCTAGTTGTTGCAGGAAGGAGAGTCGTGACCGACGAGCCGCTCGGCAGCCATGTGCTCGAACTCCAGGTCGCCGATGTCGTGGCCGAAACCGACGCCGCCCGCTCGCTGGTGTTCAAGGTCCCCGACGGCGCCGACATTCCTGCGCAGCGGCTCAAGTACGCGCCCGGCCAATTCCTCACACTGCGGGTGCCCAGCGATCGAACCGGTTCGGTGGCCCGCTGCTATTCGCTGTGCAGTTCGCCGTTCACCGACGACGCCCTCACCGTCACCGTTAAGCGCACCGACGGCGGCTACGCGTCCAACTGGCTCTGCGACCACGCCCACGCGGGGATGAAGCTGCACGTGCTGGCGCCGTCGGGCACCTTCGTGCCGCCAACGCTCGACGCCGACTTCCTGCTGGTCGCGGCCGGCAGCGGCATCACGCCGATGATGTCGATCTGCAAGTCCGCCCTCATCGAGGGCAGCGGCAAAGTGGTGCTGGTGTACGCCAACCGCGACGATGCTTCCGTCATCTTCGCCAGGACGCTGCGCGACCTGGCGGCCAAGTACCCCGACCGGTTGACCGTCGTGCACTGGCTGGAATCCGTGCAGGGGCTTCCGACGGCGGCGGCGCTGGCCGCGTTGGCGGCACCCTACGCGACGCATGACGCCTACATCTGCGGCCCGGGCCCGTTCATGGACGCCGCCGAGGCCGCGCTGGCCACGATCGCGGTGCCGAAGGATCGGGTGCACATCGAGGTGTTCCGCTCACTGGATTCCGACCCGTTCGCGGCCGTCGTCATCGAGGACGACAGTGACGAGCCCCCGGCCACCGCGATCGTCCATCTCGACGGCGCCAGGCACGAGATCAGCTGGCCGCGGGGCGCCAAGCTGCTCGACCTGCTGCTGGAGAAAGGCCTCGATGCACCGTTCTCCTGCCGCGAGGGCCACTGCGGGGCGTGCGCGGTGCTGAAGCGCCGCGGCGAGGTCTCGATGGAGGTCAACGACGTGCTCGAACAGTCCGACCTCGACGAGGGTCTGATCCTGGGCTGCCAGGCCCGGCCGCGGTCGGATTCGGTGGAAGTCACCTACGACGAGTAGCTGCGCGGCTAACATTCGCTGCACCGAGGCTCGGGAGGGCGCACCATGAGGCGGCTGGCGGTAGTCATCGCGACCGGATTGCTCGTCGGAGGGCTGGGCATGGCGACTGCGGGGCCGTCGGGGGCGGCGTCCAACAACGGCGACACGTCTTTCCCGCTGTCCGACGGCACGCTGCTGGAGGTCCACGTCACGGCGAACTGTCCGCTGGCCGACAAACAGTGCTATTTCACCGTCGCCGCCGATCGGCGCGCCGGTGACGACGTGCAGGGCTTTCCCGGCGATCTGTGGGCCCGCCAGACCACCACCCTTCGGTCGTCGAACCGGCTGAACAACTTGGAAACGCAGGTCGTCGCGGCCAACACCCGCCAGTACAAGGAGATGGG
>JAFAWC010000623.1 GCA_019242135.1 Mycobacteriaceae bacterium
ATCAGGCTCAAGGCCTACGACCACGAGGCGATCGACGCCTCGGCGCGCAAGATCGTCGAGACGGTCACCCGCACGGGCGCCAGCGTGGTCGGCCCGGTGCCGCTGCCTACCGAGAAAAACGTGTATTGCGTCATCCGGTCTCCGCACAAGTACAAGGACTCGCGGGAGCACTTCGAGATGCGCACCCATAAGCGGCTGATCGACATTCTCGACCCGACTCCGAAGACGGTCGACGCGCTGATGCGCATCGATCTGCCGGCCAGCGTCGACGTCAACATCCAGTAGGAGCCTGACCATGGCAAACACCGGCAAATCTGCCGCGCCGCGGCGAGGCATTCTGGGCACCAAGCTGGGCATGACGCAGGTGTTCGACGAGAACAACCGCGTCGTCCCGGTGACGGTCGTCAAGGCGGGACCAAACGTCGTCACCCGCATCCGCACGCCGGAGCGCGACGGCTACAGCGCTGTGCAGCTGGCCTACGGGGACATCAGTCCGCGCAAAGTCAACAAGCCGCTGTCGGGTCAGTACGCCGCGGCGAATGTCAATCCGCGCAGGCATCTGGCCGAATTGCGGCTCGACGATCCGCAGGCCGCGGCGGAGTACGAGGTGGGCCAGGAGGTCACCGCCGAGATCTTCACCGACGGCAGCTACGTCGACGTGACCGGTACCTCGAAGGGAAAGGGCACCGCGGGCACGATGAAACGGCACGGGTTCCGCGGCCAGGGCGCCAGCCACGGTGCGCAGGCGGTGCACCGCCGGCCGGGTTCAATCGGTGGGTGTGCCACCCCTGCGCGAGTATTCAAGGGGACCCGGATGGCGGGCCGGATGGGCAACGAGCGGGTCACCACGCAGAACCTGTTAGTGCACAAGGTCGACGTCGAAAACGGTGTGCTGCTGATCAAGGGCGCCATCCCCGGGCGCAGGGGGGGACTGGTCATGGTCCGCAGCGCCATCAAACGAGGTGAGAAGTAATGGCGGCGGACGCGCAAGGCAAAGTGGCTGCGGCCAACACAGTCAAGATTGACGTCCGCAGCCCGGGCGGTAAGAAGGACGGCACCGTCGAACTGCCGGCCGAGCTGTTCGACGCGCCGGCCAACGTCGCGTTGATGCACCAGGTCGTGACGGCCCAGCGCGCCGCCGCCCGACAGGGGACGCACTCCACCAAGACCCGCGGAGAGACCCGCGGCGGCGGCCGCAAACCGTATCGCCAGAAGGGCACGGGCCGCGCCCGCCAGGGTTCTACGCGTGCACCGCAGTTCACCGGCGGTGGCACCGTGCACGGGCCCAAACCCCGCGACTACAGCCAGCGGACGCCCAAGAAGATGATCGTCGCGGCACTGCGCGGAGCATTGTCGGACCGGGCACGCAACGGACGAATCCACGCCGTGACGGAACTGGTTGCGGGCCAGACCCCGTCGACCAAGAGCGCGCGGGCGTTTCTCGCCGAGCTCACCGACCGCAAGCGAGTGCTGGTCGTGATCGGCCGCACCGACGACACCGGAGCCAAGAGCGTGCGCAATTTGCCTGGTGTGCACGTGCTTTCACCCGACCAGCTCAACACCTATGACGTGTTGCTGGCGGATGACGTGGTGTTCTCCGTCGAGGCGTTGAACGCGTTCATCAGCGCGAACACCAAGCAGGAGGTAACAGCCTGATGGCGACAGTCACCGACCCGCGCGACATCATCCTGTCGCCGGTGATCTCGGAAAAGTCCTACGGGCTCATCGAGGACAACGTCTACACGTTCATCGTGCATCCCGACTCGAACAAGACACAGATCAAGATCGCCATCGAGCGGATCTTCAACGTCAAGGTGGCGTCGGTGAACACCGCCAACCGGCAGGGAAAGCGCAAGCGCACCCGCACGGGGTTCGGAAAGCGCAAGGACACCAAGCGAGCCATCGTGACCCTGGCTCCCGGCAGCAAGCCGATCGACCTGTTCGGAGCACCGGCGTAGCCCGGAAGGCACTGGGAGATAACAGACATGGCAATTCGCAAGTACAAGCCCACGACGCCCGGTCGTCGCGGTGCCAGCGTCTCGGACTTCGCCGAGATCACCCGGTCGGAGCCGGAGAAGTCGCTGGTGCGTCCGCTGCACGGGCGCGGCGGGCGAAACGCGCATGGCCGCATCACCACTCGCCACAAGGGCGGCGGCCACAAGCGCGCGTACCGCATCATCGACTTCCGCAGGCACGACAAGGACGGCGTGAACGCCAAGGTCGCCCACATCGAGTACGACCCCAACCGCACCGCGCGCATCGCACTGCTGCATTACCTGGACGGTGAGAAGCGTTACATCATCGCGCCGCAGGGGCTGGGCCAGGGCGACGTCGTCGAGTCGGGCCCGAATGCCGACATCAAGCCGGGCAACAACCTGCCGCTGCGAAACATCCCGGCGGGCACGCTGATCCATGCTGTCGAATTGCGACCCGGCGGCGGCGCGAAGCTGGCCCGTTCTGCGGGTTCCAGCATCCAGCTCCTCGGTAAGGAGGGCGCCTACGCGTCACTTCGCATGCCCAGCGGTGAGATTCGTCGCGTCGACGTGCGCTGCCGAGCCACCGTCGGCGAGGTCGGCAATGCCGAGCAGGCCAACATCAACTGGGGCAAGGCCGGACGCATGCGCTGGAAAGGCCGGCGTCCCACCGTGCGCGGCGTCGTGATGAACCCGGTCGACCACCCGCACGGCGGCGGCGAGGGTAAGACCTCCGGCGGTCGCCATCCGGTGAGTCCCTGGGGCAAGCCTGAGGGCCGCACCCGTAACCCGAACAAGCCGAGCAACAAGCTCATCGTCCGACGCCGGCGCACCGGCAAGAAGCACCACCGGTAGACCAGGACAAGACGGAGCCAGGAGTTAGGTAATGCCACGCAGCCTCAAGAAGGGCCCGTTCGTCGACGGCCATCTGCTCAAGAAGGTCGACGTGCAGAACGAGAAGAACACGAAGCAGGTCATCAAGACCTGGTCGCGTCGCTCGACGATCATTCCCGACATGATCGGGCACACGTTCGCGGTTCACGACGGCCGCAAGCATGTCCCGGTGTTCGTCACCGAGGCGATGGTCGGGCACAAACTCGGCGAGTTCGCGCCGACGCGGACGTTCAGAGGCCACATCAAAGATGACCGGAAGGCGAAGCGGCGATGACTTCCGTTGAGACACAGTATCCGTCCGCTGTCGCCAAGGCCCGGTTCGTCAGGGTGTCGGCGAGCAAGGCGCGCCGGGTGATCGATCTGGTGCGCGGCAAGCCCGTGGCCGAGGCGTTGGACATCCTGCGGTGGGCGCCGCAGGCGGCGAGTAAGCCGGTCGCCAAGGCGATCGCCAGCGCCGCGGCCAACGCGCAGAACAATGATGGCCTCGACCCGTCGACGCTGGTCGTTGCGACGCTGACCGCCGACGAGGGCCCCACGGCGAAGCGTATCCGGCCGCGCGCACAGGGCCGGGCATTCCGAATCCGCAGGCGCACCAGTCATATCACCGTGGTGGTGGAAAGCCGCCCGAGGCGCGACGAACGGGGTTCCCGGTCGGCCAGCACCGCGCGCGCACGCCGGGCTCAGGCGAGTAAGGCCGCCGCGACGAAGACGCCCGCCGAGAAGGCCGCCGCGAAGAAGGCGCCCGCGAAGAAAGCGCCCGCGACGAAGGCGCCTGCGACGAAGGAACCCGCAAAGAAAGCGCCCGCCAAGAAGGCGCCTGCGAAAAAGGCTTCACACGAAGCGAAGGGAGGCTCGCAGTAGTGGGCCAAAAGATCAACCCGCACGGATTTCGGCTCGGGATCACCACCGGCTGGAAGTCCCGGTGGTACGCCGACAAGCAGTACGCCGACTACATCAAGGAGGATGTGGCGATTCGGCGGCTGCTGGCCACCGGCCTGGAACGCGCCGGAATCGCCGATGTGGAGATCGAAAGGACGCGCGACAGGGTCCGCGTTGACATCCACACCGCTCGGCCCGGCATTGTGATCGGCCGCCGCGGCACCGAGGCGGACCGGATTCGCGCCGACCTGGAAAAGCTGACCGGCAAGCAGGTGCAGCTGAACATCCTCGAGGTGAAAAACCCCGAGTCGCAGGCACAGCTGGTGGCTCAGGGTGTCGCCGAGCAGCTGTCCAACCGGGTGGCGTTTCGACGTGCGATGCGTAAGGCGATCCAGTCGGCGATGCGCCAGCCGAACGTCAAGGGCATCCGCGTGCAGTGCTCCGGTCGTCTCGGCGGTGCGGAGATGAGCCGCTCGGAGTTCTACCGCGAGGGCCGTGTGCCGCTGCATACGCTGCGCGCCGACATCGATTACGGCTTGTACGAGGCGAAAACGACGTTCGGCCGGATCGGCGTCAAGGTGTGGATCTACAAGGGCGACATCGTCGGAGGCAAGCGGGAGCTGGCCGCGGCCGCGCCGTCGGGCAGCGACCGTCCGCGCCGCGAACGTCCCTCCGGCGCCCGGCCCCGCCGCAGCGGCGCGTCGGGCACGACCGCGACGGGCACCGACGTCAGCCGGGCTGCCGAGGAGGCGCCCGCCGTCGTCGAGCCGGCGCCGGTGGAGACACCCGCCGAGACCGAGAGCACGGAGAGCTGAGCAATGTTGATTCCCCGTAAGGTCAAGCACCGCAAGCAGCATCACCCACGGCAGCGTGGTGTCGCCAGCGGCGGGACCACGGTCAGCTTCGGTGACTACGGCATCCAAGCGCTGGAGCACGCCTACATCACGAACCGCCAGATCGAGTCGGCCCGTATCGCGATCAACCGGCACATCAAGCGTGGCGGCAAGGTGTGGATCAACATCTTCCCGGACCGTCCGCTGACCAAGAAGCCGGCCGAAACCCGGATGGGTTCGGGCAAGGGCTCACCCGAATGGTGGGTGGCCAACGTCAAGCCCGGGCGAATCCTTTTCGAGCTCAGCTATCCCAATGAAGACACTGCGCGGGCCGCGTTGACCCGGGCGATCCACAAGTTGCCGATCAAGGCACGCATCGTGACCCGAGAGGAGCAGTTCTGATGGCAGTGGGAGTGTCTCCTGGCGAACTGCGCGAGCTCACCGACGATGAACTGACCGAGCGGCTGCGCGAATCGAAGGAAGAGCTGTTCAACCTTCGCTTCCAGATGGCCACCGGCCAGCTGCACAACAATCGTCGGCTGCGGACGGTGCGCCGCGAGATTGCGCGCGTCTATACGGTGTTGCGCGAACGTGAGCTGGGGCTGGCCAGCGGCCCCGGCGGTGAGGAATCGTAATGGCAGAGAAACCGGCAGCCGGTGCGGGCACCGGCGCTGCGCCTAAAACCAAGGGACCAAAGCGGACCCCGCGCGCCCAGAAGCCGCGCGGCCGTCGCAAAACCGCGATCGGCTACGTGGTGTCCGACAAGATGCAGAAGACGATCGTCGTGGAGCTGGAAGACCGGGTAAAGCACCCGCTGTACGGCAAGATCATCCGGACCACCAAGAAGGTCAAGGCTCACGACGAGAATGGCGACGCCGGGATCGGTGACCGCGTCACGTTGATGGAGACGCGGCCGCTGTCGGCGACCAAGCGCTGGCGGCTCGTCGAGATCCTGGAACGCGCCAAGTAGCTCGTATCCCCTGAGGCTCCGGCCTCCCCGGGCGCTCTCGTCTCCCAGGCGCTCGTCAAACTCTCAGGGTTCCGTTAGCCGGCCGGTGTAGTGTCCGGCCACGTCGGGACGACCGCAGACGAGAGGGAGCCTGGGCAATGGCGTCGGAATTTCAGGGCAAGATCGAGCTGGACATCAGGGATTCCGAGCCGGACTGGGGGCCATACGCCGCGCCGACCGCCCCCGACGGCGCGCCCAACGTGCTCTACATCGTTTGGGACGACACCGGCATCGCCACCTGGGACTGTTTCGGCGGGCTGGTCGAGATGCCGACCATGAGCAGAATCGCCGAGCGCGGTGTGCGGCTCTCCCAGTTCCACACCACCGCGCTGTGCTCACCCACCCGGGCATCACTGCTGACCGGCCGGAACGCGACCACCGTCGGGATGGCCACGATCGAGGAGTTCACCGACGGCTTCCCGAACTGCAGCGGACGGATTCCGTCCGAGACGGCGCTGCTCTCGGAGGTGCTGGCCGAAAGGGGCTGGAACACCTACTGCGTCGGCAAATGGCACCTCACTCCGCTCGAGGAATCGAACCTGGCGGCCACCAAGCGGCACTGGCCGCTGTCGCGCGGTTTCGAGCGGTTCTACGGGTTCATGGGCGGCGAGACCGACCAGTGGTATCCCGACCTGGTCTATGACAATCACGCTGTCGTGCCACCGGCCACCCCAGAGGACGGCTATCACCTGTCCAAGGACATCGCCGAGAAGACCATCGAGTTCATCCGCGACGCGAAAGTGATCGCACCCGACAAGCCGTGGTTCTCCTACGTCTGCCCGGGTGCCGGCCACGCACCCCACCACGTCTTCAAGGAATGGGCCGACAAGTACGCGGGCAAGTTCGACATGGGCTACGAACGCTACCGCGAGATCGTCCTCGAGAACCAAAAGAACCTGGGCATCGTCCCGGCCGACACCGAGCTGTCGCCGGTCAACCCGTATCTGGACGTCAAAGGACCCAACGGTGAGGCGTGGCCGCTGCAGGACACGGTGCGCCCGTGGGACTCTCTGGATGACGAAGACAAGAAGCTGTTCTGCCGGATGGCGGAGGTGTTCGCCGGGTTCCAGAGCTACACCGACGCCCAGCTCGGCCGCATCCTCGACTACCTCGAGGAGTCGGGTCAGCTCGACAACACGATCATCGTGGTGATCTCGGACAACGGGGCCAGCGGCGAAGGCGGCCCGAACGGCTCAGTCAACGAGGTCAAGTTCTTCAACGGCTACATCGACACCGTCGAGGAGAGTCTGCGCTTCTACGACAACCTGGGCGGCCCGGAAACCTACAACCACTACCCGATCGGGTGGGCGATGGCCTTCAACACGCCGTACAAGTTGTACAAGCGTTACGCGTCGCACGAGGGCGGCATCGCCGACCCGGCGATCATAAGCTGGCCCAACGGGATTGCCGCCCACGGCGAGGTGCGTGACAACTACGTCAACGTCTGCGACATCACCCCGACCGTCTACGACCTGCTGGGCATCACCGCGCCCGACACGGTCAAGGGAATTGCACAGAAGCCGCTGGACGGGGTGAGTTTCAAAGCCGCACTTGATGATCTGGAGGCTCGCACCGGCAAGGACACCCAGTTCTACACGATGCTCGGCACCCGCGGGATCTGGCACGACGGCTGGTTCGCCAACACGGTGCACGCCGCGACACCGTCGGGGTGGTCGCACTTCGACAAAGACCCCTGGGAGCTGTACCACATCGAGGCCGACCGAAGCCAATGCCACGATCTGGCCGACACCGAGCCCGAGAAGCTCGAGGAGATGAAAAAGCTGTGGTTCGCGGAAGCGGCCAAGTACAACGGCCTGCCGGTGGCAGACCTCAACATCCTCGAGACCATGATGCGGTGGCGACCGTATCTGGCCGTCGACCAGAAGAGGTTCATCTACTACCCCAACACCGCCGACGTCGGTATCGGCGCCGCCGTCGAGGTACGCGGCCAGTCGTTCTCGATCCTGGCCGAGGTGAGCGTCGACACCACCGGGGCCGAGGGCGTGATCTTCAAGCAGGGCGGTGCGCATGGTGGGCACGTGCTGTTCGTTCAGGACGGCCGGCTGCACTACATCTACAACTTCATGGGCGAGGAGGAGCAGAAGGTGTCGTCATCCGGCGCCGTGCCGTTGGGCCAGCACATTCTCGGAGTGCGCTACGCGCGCGGGGGCACCGTCGAGGGCAGCCACACCCCGCTGGGCGAGGTCACCCTCTACATCGATGACGAGGCCGTCGGGTCGCGGCCCAACACCAAGGCCCACCCGGGCACGTTCGGGCTGGCCGGAGCGAGCCTGTCCATCGGGCGCAACAGCGGGTCGGCGGTGTCGGGCTCGTACAAGGCCCCGTACGCATTCACCGGCGGCACGATCAGCCGGGTTGTCGTCGACATCTCCGGCACGCCGTACGCGGATGCCGAAAAGGAGCTCGCGCTGGCCTTCGCCAAGGATTAGCCAGCGCAGCTGGGCCTACCCTGGGGTTGTGCTGACCGAGCTTGTCGAGGTGCCCGGCGGATCGTTTCGCATGGGCTCGACGAGCTTCTACCCCGAAGAAGCGCCGATTCACACGGTGACGGTGGCCGGGTTTGCGATCGAGCGACATCCCGTGACCAATGCCCAATTCGCCGAATTCGTCTCTGCCACAGGATATGTCACTGTCGCCGAACAGGACCTGGACCCCGCGCTGTACCCGGGCGTGGCGGTCGCCGATCTTGTCCCTGGGGCGATGGTGTTCCGGCCGACGACCGGGCCGGTGGACCTGCGCGACTGGCGCCAGTGGTGGGACTGGGCGCCGAGTGCGAACTGGCGTCAGCCGTTCGGCGCCGGCAGTACCGTCGCCGACAAACCCGAGCATCCCGTCGTGCAGGTCGCCTACCCGGACGCGTGGGCGTATGCGCGGTGGTCGGGTCGCCGGCTGCCGACGGAGGCCGAGTGGGAATACGCCGCACGGGCCGGCTCGTCCTCGGTCTATCCGTGGGGCGACCACCCAGCCCCGGGCGGCCAATTGATGGCCAACACGTGGCAGGGTCGTTTTCCGTATCACAACGACGGCGCGAACGGCTGGCGCGGCACGTCTCCGGTGGGTACTTTCGCGCCAAACACATTCGGGCTCGTCGACATGATCGGCAATGTCTGGGAATGGACGAGCACCGAGTTCTTCGCGCACCACCGCGTCGGAGACGGCACGGCGGTGGCGTGCTGCGGGCCGGCCCCCGACCCCACCGTGAACCAGACGCTCAAAGGCGGCTCGCACCTGTGCGCACCCGAATACTGCCACCGGTACCGGCCCGCGGCGCGTTCGCCGCAGTCGCGGGACACCGCGACCACGCACATCGGTTTTCGCTGCGTGACCGACCTGACCTAGCCTGACCAGCGGCGATTTGGCTGTTCGCGGCTCATCCCCTAGAATCTTGGGGTTGCCTTGGGCAGACCTCGGCCGGCGCTTTACGCAGGTGTCGGCCCTGCGTGCCCGCTGGTAACGCAAGACCGCGCACGTCAGGTCTCCGGCGGGCTGTGCCCGCCGGAATGGCAGGGCTGCCGTTCACACCCGTACGGATCGAGGAGATCTTGTGATTCAGCAGGAATCGCGGCTCAAGGTCGCCGACAACACAGGCGCCAAGGAGATCTTGTGCATCCGCGTGCTCGGCGGGTCGTCCCGGCGCTATGCCGGCATCGGCGACGTCATCGTCGCGACGGTCAAGGACGCCATCCCGGGCGGCAACGTCAAGCGCGGCGAGATCGTTAAGGCCGTGGTCGTGCGCACCGCCAAGGAGCGCCGGCGGCCCGACGGCAGCTACATCAAGTTCGACGAGAACGCGGCGGTGATCATCAAGCCGGACAACGACCCGCGCGGTACCCGCATCTTCGGTCCGGTTGGCCGCGAGCTGCGTGAGAAGCGGTTCATGAAGATCGTCTCGCTGGCCCCGGAGGTGCTGTAGATGAAGATTCACAAGGGTGACACCGTGCTCGTCATCTCCGGCAAGGACAAGGGCGCCAAGGGCAAGGTTCTCAAGGCCTACCCGACGTCGAACAAAGTGCTCGTCGAAGGCGTCAACCGGATCAAGAAGCACACCCCGATCTCGACCAACCAGCGCGGATCGCGCTCGGGCGGCATCGTGACCCAGGAGGCACCGATCCACATCAGCAACGTGATGGTCGTCGACTCCGACGGCAAGCCGACCCGCGTCGGCTACCGCATCGACGACGAAACCGGCAAGAAGGTCCGCATCTCCCGCCGCAACGGCAAGGACATCTGATGACGACTGAAACCCATCCCAGCGCTTCGCTTGCCCAGGAACCCAAGACGCTGCCGAGACTGAAAAAGCGCTACCGCGAGGAGATCCGCGGTTCGCTGCAGTCACAGTTCGGCTACGGCAACGTGATGCAGATCCCCGGTGTGGTCAAGGTCGTAGTCAACATGGGTGTCGGCGACGCCGCCCGTGACGCGAAGCTGATCAACGGCGCCGTCAACGACTTGGCGCTGATCACCGGGCAGAAGCCGGAGGTCCGGCGGGCGCGGAAATCCATCGCACAGTTCAAGCTTCGTGAGGGCATGCCGATCGGTGCGCGCGTGACCCTACGCGGCGACCGGATGTGGGAGTTCCTCGACCGGCTGATCACCATCGCGCTGCCGCGTATCCGCGACTTCCGCGGGCTGTCGGCCAAGCAGTTCGACGGCACCGGCAACTACACCTTCGGGCTCACCGAGCAGTCGGTGTTCCACGAGATCGACGTGGACTCCATCGACCGGCCCCGCGGCATGGATATCACCGTCGTCACCTCGGCGACGACCGACGAAGAAGGCCGAGCACTGTTGCGGCAGCTCGGGTTTCCGTTCAAGGAGAACTGATGGCGAAAAAGGCTCTAGTCAACAAGGCCAAGCGCAAGCCGAAGTTCGCGGTGCGCGCATACACGCGCTGCAACAAGTGCGGCCGCCCGCATGCGGTGTACCGCAAATTCGGGCTGTGCCGAATCTGCCTGCGCGAGATGGCCCATGCGGGGGAACTGCCCGGCGTGCAGAAGAGCAGTTGGTGAGGAAAGCGATGAGCGTGCGCGCGAAGAGCATTGAGGTCAGAGCATGACAATGACGGATCCGATCGCGGACTTTTTGACACGTCTGCGCAACGCCAATTCGGCGTACCACGACGAAGTGGCCCTGCCGCACAGCAAGCTGAAGGCCAACATCGCCGAGATCCTCAAGAACGAGGGCTACATCGCCGATTACCGCACCGAGGATGCCCGGGTGGGCAAGTCGCTTGTGGTGCAACTGAAGTACAGCCCGAGCCGCGAGCGCAGCATCGCCGGCCTGCGCAGGGTGTCGAAGCCCGGACTGCGGGTCTACGCGAAGTCCACCAACCTGCCCAGGGTGCTGGGCGGCCTGGGTGTGGCCATCATCTCCACGTCGTCGGGTCTGCTCACCGATCGTCAGGCGGCCCGGCAAGGCGTCGGCGGCGAAGTCCTCGCGTACGTGTGGTGAGGGGGGAGTAGACATGTCGCGTATTGGTAAGCAGCCCATCCCGGTTCCGGCCGGCGTGGACGTGACGATCGAAGGGCAGAACGTCTCGGTCAAGGGCCCGAAGGGTGCCTTGCAGCTGCAGGTTGCCGAGCCGATCAGCGTGTCGCGCAACGATGACGGCGAGATTGTCGTCACCAGGCCCGACGACGAACGGCGTAACCGCTCGCTGCACGGGCTGTCGCGGACGCTGGTGAGCAACCTGGTCACCGGGGTCACGCAGGGCTACACGACCAAGATGGAGATCTTCGGCGTCGGATACCGCGTGCAGCTGCGCGGCTCCAACCTCGAATTCGCGCTCGGCTACAGCCATCCGGTGGTGATCGAGGCACCGGAAGGCATCAC
>JAFAWC010000724.1 GCA_019242135.1 Mycobacteriaceae bacterium
TCCGAAATCCTTGCCGATTTGCTTCATCGCTTGCATCGATGGAGCCTCGTTAGGGCTCAGCGACACTGAGTGCTGTTGCCCGACGGTTTCCAGCGAAGGGACGACGACATTCACTGCGACGGTCAGCGCTATCCAGCCGAGCAGAATGGGCACCGCGAACAGGCGGATGAACCGGGGGATGAACGGGTGCGCCCCGACATGTGCGTTGCTCATGCGGAGTTCATCGGCAGCTCCAGCGTCCCCCCTACGCATTACCCCTCGAGCTGGCTGATGAAGTCGGCGACCGAGCGCAGATCGCGGTCTAGAATAGCTTGCAGGACAAGCGAATTTACGCCGGTCGCCAGGACCTTCATTCGCGGGTCTGCGCCTGGCCGGTGGGTGTGAGGGCTACCACGGGGATGGTCCTCGACGTCTTGCGCTCATAGTCGGCGAATCCCGGATACCGCTGGGCCTGCAGCGCGTACTTCTCGTCCCGTTCGGCGTCCTGCAGCTCGGTGGCGTGCACGTCGACGATCTCGTCGCCGACTTCGATGCGAGCGTCGGGGTTGGCCCTCAGGTTCCAATACCAGGCGGGGTTGTCGTCGGCACCGGCCTTCGAGGCGAACACGAGGTAACGGTCGCCGTCGGCGAGGTACATCATGATGTTGGTCCGCGGTTTACCGCTGCGGGCGCCGACGGTGTGCAGGATGACCAGCGGCGCACCCTCGAACTGGCCGCCGACCCTGCCGTGATTGGCGCGGAACTCGGCGATATTGCGCTCGTTGAAGTCGTTGCCTTCACTCATGAGATTTCCTCGTGTGGATTCAGATCTGCATCGGTCATCCAGTCGGTTACACGATAGTCAAACCTGGGCACCGCCAGTAGGTAACGGCCCGTGAGCGGGCACGCGCACTACCTCGCCATGCTGGTGAACCGCGAATAATGCAGCTGATGCGCCACCGTGACGGTCTTCGTTTGACCGTTTCGGTGCTTCGCGATGATGAGATCCGCTTCGCCTAGCCGTTCTTCGTTGTCTTGATCCCACAGGTCGGGCCGGTGCATCAAGATCACAACGTCGCTGTCCTGCTCCAACGATCCCGACTCACGAAGGTCAGCAAGCATCGGCTTCTTGTCGGTCCGCTGTTCGGGGCTGCGGTTCAGCTGGCTGAGCGCCACCACGGGCACCTCAAGTTCCTTCGCCAGCAGCTTGAGGTTGCGGGAAAACTCCGACACCTCTTGCTGCCTGGACTCGAACTTCTTACCCGAGGTCATCAGCTGCAGATAGTCCAAAACAATCAGCTTGAGATCCGCCTTCTGGCGAAGCCGTCGTGCCTTGGCCCGGATCTCCATCATCGTGAGGTTCGGTGAGTCATCGATATACAGTGGTGCCTCGCTGATTTCGCTCATCCGCCGTGCCAACCGCGCCCAGTCTTCATCGCCCATCCGACCGGCCCGCATGTCCGATAGCTTTATCTTCGCCTCGGCCGACAGCAGCCGCATCACCAGCTCGGACTTGCTCATCTCCAACGAGAACATCACGCTGGCCATCTGATGCTTGATCGAGCACGAGCGCAAAAAATCCAAAGCTAGCGTCGATTTCCCGACCCCCGGTCTAGCCGCGATGATGATCATCTGCCCGGGGTGCAGCCCGTTGGTCACGTCATCGAGTTCGGTGAAGCCTGTTGGCACGCCGCTCGCTCGGCCTCCACTCGACGCGATCGCGTCGATCTCGTCCATCGTCGGCTGCAGCAGTTGTTCCAGCGGCACAAAGTCTTCCGCTAAGCGCCGGTCGGTGACGTCATAGATTTCCGCCTGCGCGCGGTCCACCACCTCGGCGACGTCCGATCCCTCCGCACCGGCATAGCCGTACTGCACGACGCGCGTGCCGGCCTCCACGAGACGCCGCAACAACGCCTTCTCCGCGACGATTCCCGCGTAGTACCCGGCATTGGCCGCCGTCGGCACCGTCGAGATCAGTGTGTGCAGATACGGCGCTCCACCGATCCGCCGCAACAATCCTCGCCGGTCCAGCTCCGCAGCCACGGTGACCGCGTCGGCGGGCTCGCCGCGCGTCGACAGATCGACGATCACGTCGTAGATGTTCTGATGCGCGGGGCGGTAGAAGTCATTGGGACGCAGTCGTTCCACCACGTCGGCGACGGCGTCTTTACTCAGCAGCATTCCGCCGAGCACCGACTGTTCGGCCATCACGTCCTGGGGTGGCTGTCGCCCGAAGTCCTCACTCGGCGGGGCATCCATGCCGTGATGTCCGAGATCGTCGACTACGGCCATCGGGCGCCCCCTCCCTCCGAACGTATGTTCGCCTCTACCTCGACGATAAGCCAGGACACCGACAACTCGTCGGCTTGACGCGCCAAGGTCACCCGCGGACGGCTCGACGCTAGACGTTGCTGGCGGAGTCGCAAAGGGTGGCTGTTGATGAACTTGTGCATGGCGTGTGCATATCTCCATCCGGTGGTGTTGAGCGGTTGTGGAGAACCTGTGGATGAAGCGCGCACTTATCCACATATGGCCTGCTAATCCCGACCTCGGAGACCGTGGCGACTGTGGATCGAAATCGGTTCGGCGTGTCTTATGAGGTTGCGATCCCGGGCGTGTTGTGTTGCGCCCAGTTATGAGCGGGGTTAACGCGCGGTTAGATTCGCTCTTCCGGCAGGCGGCGAGAAGTTCGCTGGAATCGGCGCCAGCGCGTGTCGTCCACCCGCCGCTGTGCGCTCGGGCCAGCGCTTGCAAACCTCGCGGAGGGCCAATGATGACGATCGATAGTTTGCCTAGGCGTTGATTAATCGGGACGCGCCCGCCCACTCCGTTATCCGGGCCGGCGCCGCCGAGCCTGAATACCGCTTCCGCGCCCCATGGACCGAACAAGCCGAATAGGGTGTCGCAATGGCAGTCAAGTGGCTCGACGAACCCCAATCGCACGACTATGACGCCGCTGCCGACTATCTGAGTATGGTCGCCGAAGCCGAGCGGGTAGAGAAAACGGTCGCGGCGCTACGTGAGGCGAAAACGGTCTACCGCAAGGCGAAAGATATTTTGCGCGCGGCGCGGCTGC
>JAFAWC010000532.1 GCA_019242135.1 Mycobacteriaceae bacterium
CAACATCCAAGTCGCGGGTCTCGAACAGCGGCTGCGCGCACTGGACTATCCGAAGGTTGTCATCGGCGTTTCGGGCGGGCTGGACTCGACGCACGCGCTGATCGTGGCTGCCCGCGCGATGGACCGCGAGGGACGCCCGCGCAGCGACATTCTGGCGTTCACACTGCCGGGCTTCGCGACGGGCGAGCGGACCAAGGGCAATGCGATCCGGCTGGCCAAAACGCTCGGGGTGACGTTCGAAGAGATCGACATCCGCTCGACGGCCGAGCTGATGTTGAAGGAGATCGACCACCCGTTCTCCCGCAACGAAAAGGTCTACGACGTCACGTTCGAAAACGTGCAGGCGGGGCTGCGTACCGACTACCTGTTCCGCATCGCCAACCAGCGCGGCGGAATCGTGCTCGGCACGGGCGACTTGTCCGAGCTTGCCCTCGGCTGGTCGACATACGGGGTCGGCGACCAGATGTCTCACTACAACGTCAACGTCGGCGTGCCGAAGACGTTGATACAGCACCTGATCCGCTGGGTGATCTCTTCAGGGCAGTTCGACAGCGACGTGTGCGAGGTGTTGCAGTCGGTGATTGACACCGAGATTACGCCGGAGCTGGTGCCGAGCGGCGAGGAAGAGCAGCTGCAGAGCAGCGAGGCCAAAGTGGGCCCGTATTCACTGCAGGACTTTTCACTGTTCCAGGTGCTGCGCTACGGGTTCCGGCCGTCGAAGATTGCGTTCCTGGCATTCCATGCCTGGAGTGACCCGGAGCGCGGCGACTGGCCACCCGGCTTCCCCCCCGACAAACGGCCGTCCTACTCGCTGAAGGAGATTCGGCACTGGCTGCAGGTTTTCGTCGAGCGGTTCTATTCATTCAGCCAGTTCAAGCGGTCCGCACTGCCCAACGGTCCCAAGGTGTCACACGGCGGATCGCTGTCGCCGCGCGGGGATTGGCGGGCACCCTCGGACATGTCGGCGCGGACCTTCCTCGCCGAGATCGAGCGCGACATCCCCGAGGACTGACTAACCGTCGAGAACGTCGTCGATGGCCTCGTCGAACGGGGCACAATCCCCCGCACCGGCCACCAACGTGGCCAACGCACCCGCCGCACATGCCCGTCGCAGCGCGCGTGGGCGATCCGTCGACCATCCCGCGGCGAGCACCCCGGCGAACACGTCGCCGGCGCCCGTGGTGTCGACGGGTTCGACCGGCGGCGCGGCGATGACCGCCCAGCGCCCGTCCGCTAGGTGCGATGCCCCCTTCGCCCCGCGGGTGATCACCAGATGCGCCACCGGCCAACGCCATTCGTCGGCTTCGGATTCGTTGACGACGACAACGTCGGTCAGCTCGGCGAGCGCGGACATCGAAGGCGATGTGCTCGGCGGGGACGCATTGACGATGACGATCGCGTCGGACTCGCGCGCCAGCCGCGCGGCGGCGACGGCCGTGGTCACCGGAATCTCCAGTTGACACAGCACGACGTCGGCGTCGGCGATGACGTCGCGGGTGGCCGCCGAGCCGAGCACCAGATGAGCGTTGGCACCGGGCGCGACGGCGATCAGGTTCTCGGCGTTCGCGTCGACCATGATCGCGGCGGTGCCGCTGGGTCCGGGCACCCGGACCACGCCGTCGGTGCCGACATCGTTGGCGCGCAGATGCGCCAGCAGCGGGGAGGCGGCCGTGTCGCTGCCCACCGCGCCGACGAACTGGACACGCGCGCCCGCCCGGGCCGCGGCCACCGCCTGGTTCGCGCCCTTGCCGCCCGGACACCAGGCGAGCGCGGACGCCAGCACGGTTTCGCCGGGGCGCGGCAGCGCGTCGACGGTGAAGGTGAGATCGGTGTTCACGCTTCCCACCACGCACACCCGCGCCACGACGTTCACCCTAACCCGGGCGCCCAACCGGGCGGTTGGGCCGATACCCTGGATCAATGAGTCTGCAGGCATCCACGTCGGAAGACACCGGCGCGGCCGCGCCCCCCGACCTGCGCCGGCACGTCCACGACGCCGCCCGCCGCGCACGCGCCGCCGCCCGCCTGCTGGCCGCGCTGTCGACCGCCGATAAGGACCGCGCTCTGCACGCGGCCGCCGACGCGCTGCTGGCTCACATGCATGCGATCCTGGCGGCCAACGCCGAGGATCTCGACGTCGCACGCGCGGCCGGCACCAGCGAGGCGCTGCTTGACCGGCTGGCGCTCAACCCCCACCGGGTAGACGGCATCGCCGCCGGTCTGCGCCAGGTCGCGGGCCTGCCCGACCCCGTCGGCGAGGTGCTGCGCGGCCGCACGCTGCCCAACGGGCTGCAGCTGCGTCAGCAGCGGGTGCCGTTCGGAGTCGTCGGCATCGTTTACGAGAGCAGACCGAATGTCACCGTCGACGCGTTCGGCCTCACGCTGAAGTCCGGTAACGCCGTCCTGCTGCGCGGCAGCTCGTCGGCGGCGCGGTCCAATGACGCGCTGGTCAATGTGCTGCGCGCCGCGCTGGCCACCGAGAACCTGCCGCCGGATGCGGTTCAGTTGCTCTCCAGCGGGGACCGCTCCACCGTCACTTACCTGATCCAGGCGCGCGGCCTGGTCGACGTGGTGATCCCGCGCGGCGGTGCGGGTCTCATCGACGCGGTGGTGCGTGACGCGCAGGTCCCGACGATCGAGACCGGCGTTGGGAACTGCCACGTGTACGTGCACGTCGGCGCCGACCTCGACGTCGCCGAGCGGGTTGTGTTGAACGCGAAGACCCGCCGGCCCAGCGTCTGCAACGCCGCCGAGACGCTGCTGATCGACGCCGCGATCGCCGATGCGGCGCTGCCGAGACTGACCGCCGCCCTGCAGGCCGCCGGGGTCACGATTCACGAAGGCGCCGAACACGATTTGCGCCGCGAATACCTGTCGATGGACATCGCCGTGGCGGTGGTCGACGGGCTGGATGCGGCGATCACCCACGTCAACGAATACGGCACCGGCCACACCGAGGCCATCGTGACCGCCGATCTGGCTGCAGCCCAACGGTTTACCACCGAAGTCGATGCCGCGGCGGTGATGGTCAACGCATCGACCGCTTTCACCGACGGCGAGCAGTTCGGTTTCGGCGCCGAGATCGGCATCTCGACACAGAAGCTGCACGCGCGCGGGCCGATGGGCCTGTCCGAGCTGACATCGACAAAGTGGATCGTGTGGGGCGATGGCCAGACCCGCCCGGTCTGAGGAGACCCGCCCGGCCTGACAAGACAGGAAACGAGCACGCAATGAGCGTCCCCGCACGGCCCGCGCCGTTGTTCGCCGACATCGACGACGTCGCGCGCCGCCTCGCCAAAACGGGCTATCTGCCCGACACCGCGACCGCCACAGCGGTTTTCCTGGCCGACCGGCTGGGCAAGCCGCTGCTGGTCGAGGGCCCGGCCGGGGTCGGCAAGACCGAGCTGGCCCGGGCGGTGGCCCAAGCCACCGGCTCCGGGCTGGTCCGGCTGCAGTGCTACGAAGGCGTCGACGAGGCCCGCGCGCTCTACGA
>JAFAWC010000054.1 GCA_019242135.1 Mycobacteriaceae bacterium
CGCGTCGACCTCGTCGAAAACCATCGTCGTGCCCCGCGCGGATGCGGCGAGGACCACCTCCAGCGCCAGCATCAACCGGGACAACTCACCGCCAGACGCGCTCTTGTTGACCGGCAGGATGGCGGCACCCTTGTGGGCGGTGAAGCCGAAGTCCACCATGTCGGCGCCCGACGATCCGGCGTGCACGGTGATGCCCGCCACGACGACCGGGGCCGAGTCGTCGGGGCGCGCCGGCATCGGCTGCACGGTGACGCTGAACTCGGCGTCGCCCATCGCCAGGCCGGACAGCTCGGCGGTGACCGCCTTGGACAGTCGCCTCGCTGCCTTGCTGCGGGCCGCGGTGATCTCGGCCGCCGCGGCGCCGACCTGTGCCGCCAGCTCGTCCACGGTGCGCGCCAGCGCGAATAAGGCCTCCTCCGACACGTCAAGCTGCGCCAGCCGCGCACGCGCCTCGTCGGCCCACCCCAGCACTCCGTCGATGTCGGCGGCGTACTTGCGGGTCAGGGTGCGCAGTTGGGCTTGGCGGGCCAATTTGGCTTCGAGTGAGCTTGCGTCACTGGGCAATTCGTCGACATAGGAAGCCAGTTCGCTTGCCACGTCGGCGATCACCGTGAGCGCTTCTGAAAGCTGGCCGGCCAGTACCACCAGCGCGTTGTCGCCACTGCCTTCCAGCGCCGACTTCGCCTGCCCGATGCGGTCGAGCGCCCCACCACCGGAGTCTCCGGATTCGTCCGGCATCCCCGACAGCGCGGCTCGGGCCGTGTGCGCCACGTCGCGCAGTGCATCCAGTTCCGAAAGCCGGCGGATGTCGGCAACGATCGCATCGTCTTCTCCGGGAAGCGGGTCGACCGAAGCGATTTCGTCGATCGCGAACTTGAGCCGCTCGGCTTCCAGTACGAGCTCGCGCGCACGATCGGTGCGGTCGGCGAGGTCACGACGGGCCTGCAGCCAGTCGTTGCGCAGTTTGCGAAACTTCTCGACTTTCGGACCCACGCCTGCATACCGGTCGAGCGCGGCGCGTTGTTCGTCGGGCCGCATCAACCGGAGTTGATCGTTTTGGCCATGCAACGTCAACAGCTCGGCGGCGAATGTGTTCAGCGACTTCGCCGGCACACTGCGGCCACCGAGGTAGGCGCGCGACCGGCCATCGCTGGCCACCGTTCGGGTGGCGATGACGCTGCCGTCCTCGTCACGTTCGGCGCCGCAGGAATCGAGTATCTCGCTGACGTCTGATGCCCCGCCGCCCGTGCTGAATCGGCCCTCCACCACCGCGAAGCCGGCCCCGGAGCGCACCCGCGCCGGATCGGCGCGGGCTCCCTCGAGCAGATGCAGGCCCGTCACCACCATCGTCTTGCCAGTACCCGTCTCACCCGTCAGCACGGTGAGGCCGCGATGGAATTCGGCCACCGCGGAGCCGATCGCGCCCAACGACTCGATGCGGAGTTCTGAAAGCACTCAGCCGTCCGTTGTCGTCGGTCCGCGCCATCCGGTGACCGGCAGCCTGAACTTGCGCACCAGGCGGTCGGTGAACGGTGCGCTGTCCAGCCGGACCCACCGCACGGGCGTCGCACAGCGCGTCACCTCCAGCCGGGCACCGGCGGGCACCGCCATCTGTCGCCGCCCGTCGCAGACCACCACCGCGTCATTGCCGTCGGCTTCGACTTCGATCGCGATTGCGGCCGTCGGGCTGGTCACCATCGGCCGGGCGAACAACGCGTGAGCGTTGTTGGGAACCACCAGCATCGCTTCGAGGTCAGGCCACAGAATCGGTCCGCCCGCGGAGAACGTGTAGGCGGTCGAACCCGTCGGGGTGGCGACCAGCACACCGTCACAACCGAACGCCGACACCGGTCGTCCGTCGATCTCGAGCACGACGCCGAGCACACCCAGGTGCGTCCCCTTCTCCAGGCTCGCCTCGTTGATCGCCCAGCCCTGATCGGCGACCTGATCGTTTGCGCGCACTGACACATCGAGGGTCATCCGGTCCTCGACGCCATAGTCTCGGGCTATCACGTGCTCGAGCACACGGTCGAGCGCCTCGGCCTCGGCCTCTGCCAAAAACCCGATCCGGCCCAGGTTCACGCCCAACACCGGCACCGACGCGTTGCGGGCCAGCTCGGCGCCGCGCAGGAAGGTGCCGTCTCCGCCGAGGACCAGCACCAGTTCGCAGCCGACCGCGGCGTTGTCGTCGGGCTCGACCACATCGATATCCACTCCGAGCAGCCGCATTTCGTCGGGCGCCAGGTGCAGCTTGCCGCGATCGACGGCCTCCGCCGACAGCACCCGCAAGGCAATACCGTTGTTGCCCAGGACTTTCTGGACTCGGCGGGCCGTCTCGCTTGCTTCGTCGCGGCCGGTATGCACGACGAGCAGGACGGTGCGGTGGTCGGTCATCGCGGCCCCTCGGCGACCGCGCGGGCGACCGCGCGCTCCAATTCGTCATCTTCCAGGCACCGGGCGGTCCCCGGCCGCAGGTGCAGGAAGTACTCGACGTTGCCCGACGGTCCTGGCAGCGGGCTGGCCACCACACCCACCGGCGCCCAGCCCAGATCCGCGGCGCACCGTGCGACCGCCCGCACCGCATCGGCGCGCAGCTGCGGATCCCCGACCACCCCGCCGGCTCCGACACGATCCTTGCCGACCTCGAACTGCGGCTTCACCATGGGAACGATATCCGCGTTGTCCGAGGCGCATGAAATCAGCGCACCGAGCACAGTCCTCAGCGAAATGAACGACAGGTCAGCGACCACCACCTCGACTGCGCCGCCGATGGTGTCCGCGGACAGCTCCCGCACGTTGGTGCGCTCCAGGACCGTCACCCGCGGATCAGTTCGCAGCGACCACGCCAACTGGCCGTAGCCGACGTCGGCCGCCACCACCTTCCGAGCGCCACGGTCGAGCAGAACCTCGGTGAACCCACCGGTCGATGCGCCCGCATCCAGGCAGCGCCGATCGGCAACAGCGACGCCGAACGCATCGAGTGCGCCGATCAGCTTGTGCGCCCCGCGCGACACCCAATTGCGCATCCCGTGGGCGTCCACGGTCAACTGCGCGCTGATCGCGACGGCGGTGGCGGCCTTGGCGGCCGGCATCCCGTCGATGCTGACCCGGCCCTCGGCGATCAATTCCGCAGCCTGCTGCCGGGAGCGAGCCAGGCCGCGCCTCACCAGTTCGACGTCAACGCGCGCACGCCGGGCCACCGATCAACCCTTTTCCACCGACTCCAGGGCTCGCACGAGCACCTCATGAGC
>JAFAWC010000082.1 GCA_019242135.1 Mycobacteriaceae bacterium
CGTCGATCCGCACATCGCCCGCAGAACCGGTCACCGCGGGCAGCGGCACCTCAGCCGGATCCGTGAACGGCAGCCGGAACGCCGTCGCAAGTTCGCGGGCGATGCCGCGGTGCGAAAGGGCGTAGCCGCGGTCGGTGGTGACCTCGATGTCCAGCACCGCGTCAGGCCAGCCGAAAAGGCCGGCAACGTCAGTCCCGAGGGGGGTCTGGGCCGGCAGCACCATGATGCCGCGGTGGTCGTCGCCCAGGCCGAGTTCGCGTGCCGAGCAGATCATGCCGTCGGACACGCGGCCGTACGTTTCCCGCGCGCTGATCGTGAACCCTCCGGGTAGCACGGCCCCCGGCAACGCCACCGGCACGCGGTCGCCGACTGCGAAGTTCGTTGCGCCGCAGACGATTCCACGCAGCGGTCCGTCACCGGAGAGCTTCACCTGCACGAAACGAATCGGCTTTTTGAACTCGCTCAAGTCTTCGAACGACACCACTTGGCCGGTGATGACATTGTCGATTGACGCGTCGCCCGCGCCGAGCATCTCGACGCTCTCCACGTTGAGCCCGGCCGCGGTTAGCGCGTCCGCGCACGCCTGCGGCTCGGGCAGCCCCGGAACGATTTCAGCGAGCCACGAGTAGACGGCGCGCACTAGAGGACCCTCCCGCCGGCGAAATGCGCAGCGAAACGCGTGTCGCCCTCGAGCAGCACCCTCATGTCCGACAGGTCGTGCAGCGCCATCACCGTTCGCTCCAGCCCCATGCCGAATGCGAAACCCGTGTAGCGGCCGGGATCGACACCACATGCGGTCAGCACCGCCGGGTGGACCATCCCGCAGCCGCCCCACTCCAGCCAACCCTCGCCGCCGCAGATCCGGCAGCCGGGATCGGGCGGCTCACCGCCGCACCCGAAGCACTGCAGGTCGATTTCGGCGGACGGCTCGGTGAAGGGAAAGAAATGGGGCCGCAGCCGGGTGCGCAACGGCTTTTTGGACCCGTGGATGCTCTCACCGCCGAACATTGCCGCGGCGAACGCGTCGAGCGTGCCGCGCAGGTCGCCCATCGTGAGTCCCTCGTCGACGGCCAGCCCCTCGAGTTGGGTGAACACCGGCAGGTGGGTGGCGTCGATGGTGTCGGCCCGAAAAACCCGTCCGGGGCAGACGACGTAAACCGGTAGCTCACGTTCGAGCAGCGCCCGGACTTGGACTGGCGAGGTCTGGGTTCGGAGCACAACCTGGGCCTCGGTCGGCTCCAGGTAGAGGGTGTCCTGCAGCTCGCGCGAGGCGTGGTCGGGCGGGGTGTTCAGCGCGTCGAAGTTGAACCAGCCGTGCTCGGCTTCGGGGCCTTCCGCGACCTCGTAGCCCATCGCGACGAAGACGTCGGTCACGCGGTCGACGACGAGCGAGAGCGGATGCCTGGCGCCGACGGGCGTGCGGGTGGAAGGCACCGTGACGTCGACGGCTTCCTCGACCAGCACCCGGGCGTCGCGCTCGGCGGTAAGTTCCGCGGAACGCTGCTCGTATGCGTCGTTGATGGCGGCGGTCAGCGCGTTGAGCCGCTTGCCGGGTTCGGCGCGCTCGGGTCCCGGTAGCGCGCCCAGAGCACGCCGCGCCTTTGTCAGCGGAGCGGTCCGGCCGGTGACGTGCGTCGTGCGGACTTCGGCAAGCGTGTTCAGATCGGCCGCTGCGGCGATCGTGGCGAAGGCGTCGGCCTGCAGCGCGTCGAGAGCGGGAGGGGACAGATCCTGCGGCTCGTCGCCGGAGGGTGACATGAATGACCTCGGATGTTCGTGGGATGGGTAGGCGAGCTGTCGGCGGGGCGCCTGCCGGCCCCTTAGGCGTACGTGGGGGCGCCGGCAGGCAGGGTAAATCGGAACTCGGCTCCGCCGGCGTCGGAACGGGAAACGGCGATGGCGCCGCCGTGGGCTTCGACAATGCCCTTGGCGATGAACAGGCCCAAACCGGTGCCGCCTCGGCGGGCCCCACCCCGCCAGAACTTCGTGAAGACGCGCGCGACGGTCTCCTCGGGAATGCCGTCACCCTCGTCGGACACGGTGATAGCCGCACCGACAGCGCCTTCGGCGTGCTCGATAGCGCCCGGCTCGACCCGGATCGTCACGGTGCCGTCACCGTGACGCAGGGCGTTTTCAACCAAGTTGTGCAGCACCTGGTCCAGCTTGTCAGGATCGAGCCACATCTCGGGCAACTCGTCCTGCACAAAAATCCGGAAACGATCCTCGTTTTCCCCCGCCGCCACGTAGCCGGCAACCACACGACGCACGGCCGACGCCACATCGACCACTTGCCGTCGCAGCTCCAACCGGCCCGCGTCGATGCGGGAGACGTCGAGCAGCTCCGACAGCAGCCGGGTGACCCGGTCTGCGTCAGCGTTCACCGTCGCGAGCATCAGCAGCTTCTGCTCGTCGGTGAAGCGGTCCCACTTCGCCAGCAGCGTGGCGGTGAACCCTTTGACGCTCGTCAGCGGCGAGCGCAGCTCGTGCGCGACCGTGCTCACCAGGTCTGCGCGGCTGCGCTCGAGCCGTTCCCGCGACTCAGTGCCCCTGATACTGACGACCACCCGCTGTACGGCGCCGGCCTCGCGGACGTAGTGGGCGGTCGCGAGCAGCTCACACTCGCCCTCGCCGGTCACCAGGAGCAGGCGGCGCTCGGGCTGGCGATGGACCCCGGGCAGGCGCAGCAGCGGGGCC